>NZ_JACGVK010000138.1:0-111113 GCF_014077185.1 Colwellia sp. MB02u-10 | reverse complement strand
AAGCGAGATGCGCATTCTACGCACCTGGGTTTTAATGTCAACGTTTTATTTGGTTTTTTTAAACTTTCTTTTCAGAAGATTCAAACTCACTTTTAAAACGTTAAGTTAACTTAATCAGCTTAGACCGATTTAGGTAACTCATTGAAACCGTTCGTTTGGGTTACCCCTTGGAACTGGAGCGCATTCTAGAGATTTCTGGCTTCACGTCAACCCTTAATTGCCATTAATTTACAAATAAAGGTTTGTTTGCTCTTTATTTATACAACCCTTGCTGTGACTGGGTTTTTAATGCTCGATACGCTGAAAAATCACCCAGTTACATTGTGTCTTTGAAGTAACTTTGTCTTAACCGCTAAGTACCGGGAGTGACTCAGTGCATTGAAAAATGCTGTTTAATAGCTTTTTTTGCTAAGATAGCTATATCAGTCATCTAAAATCTCTTATTTATGCATAAAAATAATTTTCGAAGCTATCATGGCATTACTCCTATATTAGGTAATGCAGTTTATGTTGATGAAACGGCCGTACTTGTTGGTGACATTACCTTAGGTGATGATACTAGTGTTTGGCCTTTAGTTGCCGCTAGAGGTGATGTGAACAAAATTACCATTGGCGCTCGCACTAATATACAAGACGGTACGGTTTTACATGTCACACGCAAAAGTACCGGTAATCCCAATGGTAACCCTTTAGTTATTGGTGACGATGTTACGGTTGGTCATAAGTGTATGTTACACGGATGTGCTTTGGGTAACCGAATACTGGTTGGTATGGGCGCTATTATTATGGATGGTGTTATTGTTGAGGATGATGTGTTTATCGGTGCGGGTAGTTTAGTGCCGCCAAACAAAACACTTAAAAGCGGCTACTTGTATGTTGGTAACCCAGTTAAACAAGCGAGAGAGTTAAAGCAGAGTGAAGCTGATTTTCTCAAACAGTCTGCAATAAACTATGTTGAATTAAAAGCTGAGTACTTAGCTGATAACCATTAACCTTTGAGGTTACTCCAACTCTATATGTATTTCATTACCTTCTGGCTCGTTTTCCTCGAGCCAGCTTTCTGTTACTTCTTCTAAATCAAATTTAGTGCCATCATCAATTTCGGTTAATTTCTTTAGCTGCATAGAATGAAAATATAACCTTATACGCTGTCCTGAAACTTGTCCGGTAAAAGACCAAGCATCATGCTGCTGATCAAAATGTAGATCATCATTAAATAAAATTGCTTGGTTCATCTTATGCTCGCTTCACTTTCATTACTTTAACTGAGCTCTTAAGGAGACAAGTACAGGCTCTACTGCTGGGCTAACGGCTCTCCACAAATGAAAGCTTGCCGCAGCCTGCCCCACTAACATGCCTAAGCCATCAATAATATGTTCAACACCTAGCTGTTTTGCTTGTTTTAAAAATGCGGTTGGCTCTTTGCCATAGACCATGTCATAACAAACTGTTGAACTTTTAATTGTGTGATCTGATATCGGTAAGCTATCGCCGGATAGACCTGCTGATGTGGCATTGATGATGATATCAAATGCTAAGTTATTGGTCTCTGCAAAAGTAATAGCATCAATAACGTCATTAGGATACTGGCTAGTAATGGCCTGTGCTTTACTTAATGTTCTATTGGCAATAGTTAATGATTGAGGAGACTGCTCTAATATTGACTGCACAACGCCCTTTGCAGCTCCGCCAGCACCGAGTAATAACACCTTACTATCTCGCAGTTGCACTTGATGCCTGAGTAAGTCACTAACTAAGCCGACACCATCTGTAGTATCACCATAAATAATTCCATTAGAAAAAATTAAGGTGTTCACTGCGCCAGCTAACTTGGCTCTTTCACTCAACTCATGACACAGGGCAAATGCTTGTTCTTTAAATGGTGCGGTGACATTGGCGCCTTTGCCATTGTTAGCCATTAATTTTTTTACAGCGCTGTCGAATTGATCTAATGCAACCAACTGACTTTGGTAGTTCATTGTTTGCTTTGACTGTAGCGCAAACTGTTGGTGAATAAAGGGAGATTTTGATTGAGCAATAGGATTACCAAATACGCGATACTGATCCATAAGATTACTAGCTTAAATGTTTAGCGGTAGACTACCCTAGTTGTTAAACAATGAAAACAAAAAAGCAGTCACTAGGTAACTGCTTTTTTCATCACTTTGGCCCGTGATGAATAAGGTTAAAGTCTCTTTAAAATGTATAAGCTAACATCAGTGAATAAACCATGGGGTCTATTTCAACTTCAGCACTGCCATTAACACTACCACCTACTTTAAAACTGGTATCCGTATTAATATCAATATAACGAGCGGAAGCATTTAATGACCAGTTTTTGTCAAGTTGGTAATCAGCACCAAATTGAACAGAAAGTCCGAAAGACCCGTCTAAGTCTAAATCACTAAAACCCGCCTCTTTATAAGTTGAAGAAAACTTCTCATCAAAGAAAATTGTATAGTTGATACCCGCACCCACATAGGGCTTAAACGCTGAGTTAGTATCAAAGTAATACAGTGCACTTAATGTCGGTGGTAAATGAGATATTTTACCAAGCGTTGTGGTTGCACCATCGGCATGCAGTTTTATGTCATGAGAAAACGGGGTTGAGGCTAAGAGTTCAATAGCCCAGTTTTTATCATAAAAATACACAAAATTAAAACCAAGCTGAGTATCACCATCCGCTGATACATCTAAACCTGAATCAGCGCCATCGAGGAACACGTTAGCTTTATTACTTGCAGGATCAACCATAGTGGCGCCACCACGAACGACAAAGTCGCCAGCTTGGTTAGCAAGTGCAAGTGGAGATAATGTAAGAGCGGAGAGGATTAGTCCATTAATTACTGAGGTTTTCATTAGAGCGTTACCTTTTATAAATAGAAAAAATATTGAATTTGTTCACTAAGGTAATTTTACGCGTGCATGGTTTTAAACAGTTTGATCTAGCTCAAGCTTTATCATAAACCCTAAAAAAATAGGCTTTAATTGTCTTGAAATTAAAAAACTTAATTTGGGTAACTTAACGTAGCAACCACACCTACAGCGAAATTTTCTGTTGATGTGGATTGCTAGGTTAATAAACAACAAGCGATAATGCTAGGTTATAACCAATCTTGCGGTACTAAATAGTCTTGTAGTGCTGCTTCTGGGCTGCCAGCTTCCGGCTGAAAATTATATTCCCAACGTGCCAGTGGCGGCATTGACATCAAAATGGATTCTGTTCTGCCACCTGATTGCAAACCAAATAAGGTGCCGCGATCAAAAACTAAATTAAATTCAACGTAGCGGCCACGACGATAAAGTTGAAATTGACGATGGTTATCATCAAAGGGCGTTGCTTTACGCTTTTCTATTAAAGGTATGTAAGCATCAAGAAAGCCTTTTCCAACTGCTTTCATATAATCAAAGCAATTATCGAATTCCCATTTATTAAGATCATCAAAAAATAAGCCACCAACGCCACGAGTTTCATTGCGGTGTTTTAAATAGAAGTATTCATCACACCACTTTTTATATTTTGGATAAACATCGTCACCAAAAGGCTGACAAATATCTTTTGCCGTTTGATGCCAATGCACAACATCTTCTTTGAACGGGTAAAAAGGCGTGAGGTCAATACCGCCACCAAACCACCACACAGGTTCTTCACCTTCTTTTTCAGCAATAAAAAATCGGACATTGGCATGAGATGTCGGAATAAAAGGATTTTTAGGATGAATAACTAATGACACACCACAAGCTTGCCATTTACGGCCGGCCAACTCTGGACGATGTGCTGTTGCAGATGGTGGTAACTTATCACCAGAAACCACTGAAAAGTTGACGCCGCCTTGCTCAATAACGCTACCATTTGTGAGTACTCGGGTTCTGCCACCACCGCCCTCAGCGCGCTGCCAATTATCTTCAATAAATTTACCACTGCCGTCGGCAACCTCTAACGCGGAACAGATTTGGTCTTGCAACGATTTTAAAAATTCAACAACAACATTAATATTTATAGTGCTCATGAGCGAATAACATCTCCAGATAGTGCATCAATAATAGTAGAAGGCTGATCAAAGCCTAGAGTTTTTCCTTTAATAATAAAATCAATTTTATTGGCGAGTTCATTGGGAATTCCTTGCCATGTTTTGGCCGGAGGTTTACCACTTAAGTTGGCGCTCGTAGAAACAATCGGCTTATTAGTGGCGAGACAAAGTGCCACAACGTCTGGCTGGCTAGTAACACGCACAGCAATAGTGTCGAAGCGCCCTGTCAACAACCTAGAAGTGTTAGCATTTTTAGCCACGAGTTGGGTAATACCGTTGGGCCAGCGAGATAATATCGCCAGGCGTTTGTCTTGAGGTATTTTACACTCATCTATATAAGGTAAAAGTTGTCTATAGTCCCCCGCCAGCAATATTAAGCCTTTATCTACTGCACGTGACTTGATCATCAGCAGTTTTTCAATTGCCCCATCGTTATCAGGATCACAGCCTAAACCAAATACGGCCTCGGTTGGGTAAGCTAAAATCCCACCCTGTTGAAATGTTTCTAATGCTGTCGTCATGGCGTTTTATGATGGCGCTTAATAAAATTAATTTAATGATGATTATACGTTTTTTACTGACAAACAACATGGCTAGTAAAAAAAAACGGTAAGAGTCTGTAAACTCTTACCGTTTGGATTAAACCCCCGTTCAACACTAATAATAAATTAAGCTTCAAACAGCTCTTTAATTTTCTGCCTGAGCACGAACTTCTGTACTTTACCCGTTGAGGTTTTAGGCAACTCGCTAAAAACAATTGTTTTGGGTACTTTAAAGCCCGCCATATGTTCACGGCAATATTGAATTACCTCTTGTTCTGTCAGCATATGCCCGCGCTTCAGTGCTATAAATGCACAGGGAGTTTCACCCCATTTTTCATCTTTTTTGGCCACTACGGCGGCTTCTAAAATGGCTGGATGGGTATATAACACACCTTCAACTTCGACTGATGAAATATTTTCACCCCCCGAAATTATAATATCTTTTGAACGATCACGAATTTCAATATAACCATCTGGATGTTTAACCGCTAAGTCTCCTGAATGAAACCAACCATGAGCAAAAGCCTCTTCTGTGGCTTGTTCATTTTTCAAGTAGCCTTTCATCGTGCTATTACCCCGGAACATTATTTCACCCATAGTGATTCCATCTGGGCGAACAGGCTCCATAGTATCCGGATTTAGCACATCAACGTCTTCTTGCGTGATATAACGCACACCTTGGCGCGCTTTTAATGCTGCCCGTTCATCATCGCTGCGCTCATTCCATTCATCTTTCCACTCACTCACGACACAAGGCCCATAAACTTCAGTTAAGCCATAACTTTGCGTGATTTCAATGCCTAAGCTTTCAATGCCCTTAATAACCGCGGCAGGTGGCGGAGCACCAGCGGTCATCGCTTTAATATTTTTAGGTAATTGCGCCAGCAAGCTTTCATCAGCATTTAAAATCATATTAAGCACGATTGGTGCGCCACAAAAATGACTGACCTTATGCTCAATCATCGCATTAACGATAGCGCCTACTTCTACCTGCCTCAAACAAATTTGCGTACCGCCAACAGCCACTATTGTCCAAGGAAAACACCAACCATTGCAATGGAACATCGGCAAAGTCCACAGATAATTGGTCTTGCTGTCTGTCGGCCAAACAAAGTTATGGCCAAGAGAATTCAAGTAAGCACCACGATGTGAGTAAACTACACCTTTAGGATTACCCGTAGTGCCTGAGGTATAATTTAGCGCCAAAGCTTGCCATTCATCATGAATCAATGAGCCAGTGAAATTTTCATCCCCTTGAGCCAGTAACTCTTGATATTCCATGGTACCAAGGCGCTCCCCCCCTGGTCCTTCTGGATCGTCAATATCAATCACCAAAGGTTTACGCTTTGACAGTGCTAATGCTTGTTTAATCACACCGGAAAATGCGGTATCCGTAAACAGTACATCGCATTCGGCGTGATCAAGAATAAAAGCGATATTTTCCGCATCGAGGCGAATATTAATAGCGTTAAGCACCGCACCCGTTAGTGGCACACCATAATGGGCATCCAAAAATGCCGGTATATTAGCGGCCATGATACTGACGGTTTGCCCTGGATTTACCCCATTTTTAATGAGGCTTGAGGCGAGTCGACGGACATTTTTACGATATTCTTGATAGGTAAATTTTTGCTGACCATGGATAATTGCAATTTTGTCTGGATAGACATCAGCGCTACGATTTAAAAAGTTTATTGGTGTTAGCGGCTGACTGTTAGCAGCAATCTTGTCTAAACTTTGGCTATAAATGTTACTCATTCCTTTCCTCATTTATTTTACCGAAGCGACGCTTAATACTAATTAAATGAGTATTAAGCAGTGATTTTATATCATGTTCGGCTTTGCAATATGAGAATAATCATACGCCAATAATTAAATTAAAAAATTATCCTTTGGTCTATACCCGCTCTACATCAAAGAAAATTATAAATGCTATGAAAGAATTGTCATTTCAGAATATTTTCAAACACGTTATAATATGGCATTAAATTTCACCTAACATTACCGCCTTAAGCATAACGTTAGGTTTCAAATCACCTCATCAAAAGGCACTACGCGTATGAAAGTTGGGATTATTATGGGGTCAAAGTCAGATTGGCCAACCATGCAGCACGCTGCTGAAATGTTAGATCTATTTAATGTACCTTATGAAACAAAAGTTGTTTCTGCACATAGAACACCTCATTTACTGGCTGAGTATGCACAAGGCGCTAAAGAACGTGGCATTCAAGTTATCATTGGTGGCGCAGGTGGCGCAGCGCATTTACCTGGTATGACTGCTGCTTATACGAGCTTGCCAGTTTTGGGTGTGCCCGTGCAATCAAAAGCCTTAAATGGTCAAGACTCGTTACTCTCTATTGTACAAATGCCAAAAGGCATTGCTGTTGGTACATTAGCCATTGGCACGGCAGGTGCGGCCAATGCGGGTTTATTAGCCGCTCAAATTATTGGTCTTTCTGACCCAGCGGTACAAGCAGCAGTCGAGCAATTTAGAGCAGAGCAAACACAAACAATTCTTGATAACCCAAACCCTGCAGAATAGGCTAGCTAAATGAATGTTTTAGTATTAGGTGCTGGCCAACTGGCTCGTATGATGGCCTTGGCGGTTAAGCCTTTAAATATCAATATACGCGCTTTTGATGTTGGCTCAGACACTGTAGTTGATCCACTTTCAACTGACGTTGCTTTTGGTGGATTAACACAAGGTATTGAGTTCGCTGACTTTATCACGGCTGAGTTTGAGCATATTGATCACCAAACACTTGCACTTTGCCAAGCGTCTGGAAAACTACGCCCGAGCAGCCAAGCCATTAAAGTCGGCGGCGATAGAAGATTAGAAAAAGATCTGCTCATCAAGTGCGGTGTGGCCAATGCCCAACACCAAATTATTGCGAGCAAAGCAGACTTTGACCAAGCTTTAAATAACCTGTCTATGCCATTAATTTTAAAAAGCGCTTTAGCGGGTTATGATGGTAAAGGTCAATGGCGATTAAAAGATAAAACACAAGCCGAAGACATTTGGCTTGATATTAAAGCTTTTTTCGATGGTGGCGTACAAGGCCTTCAACATGCGGTAGTGGCCGAACAAATGGTGCCTTTTGATCGCGAAGTCTCTTTAGTTGGCGCGCGTGACAGTCAAGGTAATACGGTAGTTTACCCCTTAACGCAAAACCATCACACCAACGGCGTGCTGAGTGTCTCAATTGCCATCCAAATAGATGAAGCGCTACAAGCACAAGCAAAACAAGTGTTTGATAGCATAGCAAAAGAGTTAGATTACATTGGTATATTAGCCATTGAATTTTTCCAAATTGGCCAGCAATTATTGGTCAATGAAATTGCTCCTCGCGTACACAACTCAGGTCATTGGACCCAACAAGGTGCAGATACTTGTCAATTTGAAAACCATTTACGTGCGGTATGTGATTTACCGCTTGGCAGTACTGAGTTAATTCGTCCATCAGCCATGATTAATATATTGGGTGAAGATGAAGTACCCAATGAAATTTTAAGTGTGGCGAGTACCACTTTACATTGGTATGGAAAAAGCAAGCGCCCAGGCCGTAAAATGGGGCATATTAATGTCTCAGGCAATGATGAAAAACAATTAGCCGAGCGATTAAGCTTATTAGCTGACATGCTACCAGAAGCAGCATTTAATGAACTTAAGCCTTATGTCGCCAGTTACAAAAAACAACTGAGTTAACACTAAATTAGTGATTACAGAGCCAGTGATGCCTTACGGATAAGTCACTGGCTTTTTTATACCTTAATTCCTAGCTCAATGTATATCTCGATTTATAAGAAAATTAGTGCGGTTGAAAGTGACTGCAAGGTTTAGACGCGCATTGTAACTTTTCACCTGCTGCCATCTGTCTTTTTAGTAATAAAGCAAAGCCACATTTTTCACATTCACCCACAACTGGCTCATGATTCACAACAAACTTACATTTTGGATAGTGATCACAAGAATAGAATGTTTTACCAAAACGGCTGATTTTTGATTGTAGTTGGCCCTTTTTACACTGTGGACAACTGACATTTTGTTGCTCAAGTTCATTGTGATCTTGCGCCACGATGTAAGAACAGTCAGGGTAGTTTGTACAGCCAATAAACATACCATATCGACCTTGTTTGACCGCCAATTCTTGATTGCATTCAGGGCATTCACTACCGGCCAGTATTTTGTCATCAACGCGCTCATGTTCGACAACCGCTCGAGTGTATTGGCAGTTAGGATAGGTAACACAACCAAAAAATGAGCCTGACTTACCATGCTTAATGGTGAGCTGCGAAGCACAGTCAGGACAAATTTCAGTGGTTTTTTCTAAGGCATGTTCATGACGTGAAAACAGGGGTTTTTCGGAGTTTGACATAGTAATGCACCTAAAATATTAGGTACCTATTATGCCATATTTTTACCATATTAACGTGGCTATTTTTCGTGCACTTTTTGTCTTAGACAAAAAAAGCTAATGCAACGGGCCTTCTTGCTCATCAAAAATCAGGTCTTCCATTTGAGAGTAGGCACTTTCTTTACCTGGCACATTAAACAGCACCATCAACACAACCCACTTTAAATCATCAATAGAGAAAAATTTAGTGTCTAGTTCCATAACTCGGTCAATAACCATTTCACGGGTAGTAAAGTCTAATAAATTAACCTGCTCTAAAAACATCAGAAAACCACGACATTCTACATCAAGAATTTGGCTTTCTTGTGCCGTATAAATTCGAATAGATTGGTTACCTACTCGTGTTAAATAAGGATAAGCCTCTGTGTCCTGTAAGGCGGTAAGTTTTTCCAGCCAAGCAAGCGCTTTATAAATTTCATCTTGGTGAAAACCAGCACGCGTTAATTCATCAGTAAGTAGTTCATGATCGACCATGACTTCGGCTTCACTATGAATATAGTTTTCAAAAAGGTACATCAAGATATCAAACATCACTAGCCCCTATTTAATTTAAGGTAACCCCCTGGCACAGCAGACACCAGACCTCTAAGTTCAAGCACGGTTAATCGAGTTAGCACTTCGTCTATCGGTAGTTTACTGCGCGAAACGACTAAATCTACGGGCGTAATTTCATAGCCCACACTAGCTAACATTGGATCGTTACACAAGTGCTGTTTTTCACTTTTTTCTGCTAAATTATCTTTCGCTTTGTTTCTACTTAAGTTTATATTATTTGTAACGAACTCTTCAAACTCGTCCACTATGTCGGCCGTGTCTTCGACAAGCTTAGCGCCTTGTTTAATTAACCAATGACAACCTTTCGCCTGCACATTATAAATTGAGCTAGGTATAGCAAATACTTCTCGACCTTGTTCTAAGGCACAACGCGCCGTGATCAACGAACCACTTTTTAAAGACGCCTCAACGACCAAAACCCCCAAACTTAAACCGCTTATTAAACGATTTCGCTTTGGAAAGTGTCCCGCCTTAGGTGCAATACCCGGGGCAAACTCGCTAATGATTAGACCCTTGTTTTCAACAATATCTTTTTGTAATTTTTTATGTCGAGCGGGATAGGTTATATCTAGTCCTGTTGCTACCACTGCAATAGTATAGCCCTGCTGATGCAAGGCCCCTAAATGGGCTTGCGCGTCGATGCCTAATGCTAAACCACTAGTAACAACGAATTGACTTGTTAACTGACCCGATAAATTATAAGCAATCTCTCTACCTGATATACTGGCATTGCGGCTACCCACAATGGCAATTTTAGGTAATAACAATAAATCCACATTACCACGGACAAAAAGCACTAGCGGTGGATCATAAATTTCCTTTAATAATTGTGGGTATAGGGGATCATCAAAGGCAATAATTTCGCTGTGACAGTGGCTTGAATCAGAGATTATTTTTGTTAACGAATCCCAGGCAGGAGAAGTTATTGCAGCACGCTGTGGATTGGTGAGGCCTGACAAGGTTAAGTCAGTCTTCGCCGCAAATAAAGCCGTTAAACCAAACTTTTCGACTAAGGCGATTTTTTTATGACTGGCTAACCGTGGAATAGCTTTCACTGCTAGCCAATAATGCGTTAAAGTTAACTCTAACGTGAGTATATTGCTGGTATTTACCACTTGCTTCTCCTTAAGCGTGGCCCAATTTTAGAGCTAGGGTGCCGTAACTCCATCAAGGATTCGTAATGGCTTTTCAGCATTAAGAATCAAGGCCATACTGACCTTGTCATAAACTTTAAAGACCATCACTTTGCCGATTACTTCGGTTGGCATATCGTAATCTGAATAGCTGTTATTGGTTATTTTGTTCCAATGAGAAGTGTCTTTACTGTATTGCGGTCCATGGTCGGTTTCAATAACGCCGGGGCTTTTTCGGCTAACCGTTAACACATCGCCAACTTGTAAGGCTTGGCTATTGCCTTTATTAATCATTATCACGTCAAATTTAGCAAATTCACGTAGTTTGGTCACCGAGCTAATAATTAAACCGTCAGTGCTTTTAGCACCTGCTCGCATGGTAAAAATAGCGGGGTAATCTTGCTCGTCATTGACTGGCATAACATAAGCACCCGAACGAATTTCGCGTTTTGCACCCTCAACAAAAATAGTGCTTGGCTGCTGCTGACTCATATTGCCACTTTGTAGTGCCTTGCCGGTACCAATAAGTCGAATATTATAACCCAAATTTTGCTGTGTTTCGGGATCAACAATGGCATCCGCTTTATGGTAAATACCATAACTTTGACCAACAATGAGGTCACTATTAACATAAACTTTAAAGCCATCAACACTTGATTTATAGCCATCCTCACTGCCAATAACATGAGGTAAGTCAGTTAACTCAGCTAAACTTCTCACGGTATCGTAGCGAATATAGGGCGCAATAACGTGCAAAGGTAGTGTACTAACCGGTTTTTGGTCTTTTAATTGTTTTCTTACTTTGGGTGACCATTTAAGTTCAGGCTTACCTTTAACCAGCATGGGTTGGCCTTGGGCATCAAATACTAGCCGCAACTCATCCCCGGGGTAAATTAAATGTGGGTTATTAATATCAGGGTTAAGACGCCATAACTTAGGCCACAACCAAGGTTGGTTGAGAAATATACCTGATATATCCCACAAGGTATCGCCTTTCTTAACGATATAAGATTTTGGAGCATCTGGCTTTAATACTAACTCATTTGCCATTAAAGATACTGACAGAGCAATGCCAAATAGCAACGATAAAACTCTTATTAGCATGTTAATTTCCCTATTATTAGAGGTTTTATCCTAAACCACTATGATTAACTATAATTAATGGCTAAAATTGAAACATAACACTCTATGCGACATTTCGCGAACTCTTTTGATAAATTATGGCTATTTTACCTGTATTACGATTTCCTGATGAGAGATTAAGAACAAAAGCGCAACCTGTAACTGAAGTTAACGATGAAATTCGTACTATTATCAGTAACATGTTTGAAACCATGTATGATGAAAATGGTGTTGGTTTGGCGGCAACTCAAGTTGATATTCACCAACGAATTGTCGTTATTGATGTTTCAGAAAATAAAGAACACCCTTACGTGTTAATAAATCCTGAAATCACCCGCAAAAGTGATGACACCATTATTAATGAAGAAGGTTGTTTATCGGTACCCGGCTGTTATGCCAAAGTTGACCGTAGTATTGATGTCACAGTTACCGCCCTTGATGAAAATGGCAAAGCCTTTACTTTAGACGGTGAAGAGCTATTAGCTATTTGTATTCAGCATGAATTGGATCATCTTAATGGCATCTTATTTGTTGATTATTTGTCACCACTTAAACGCCAGCGATTCAAAAAGAAATTAGAAAAAGAAGCGCGTTTGGATAATGCCAACGCTTAAGTGTCATCGCTCTTTTATAACTCATACCAATTAAATTAAGTAAATGAGCGATTATTTATTTCAATTGGTATCAATTGCATTTTGGAAACTCCTTTGCCCAATGCCGTAACTACACCATTAAATATCATTTTTGCTGGTACCCCTGACTTTGCCGCGCAACATTTAGCGGCGCTAATTCACTCAGAGCATAACATTGTTGCGGTTTATTGCCCGCCCGATAAACCGGCTGGCCGCGGTAAAAAGCTCACGGCTTGTGCAACTAAATTATTAGCCCTAGCGCACGACATTCCAGTTCAGCAGCCGGTGAATTTTAAAGCTGAACAAACACAGTTAACGCTGGAAAATTACCAAGCAGATGTCATGGTAGTGGTGGCTTATGGTTTATTATTGCCGACGGTGATTTTACAGACACCCAGATTAGGCTGTATTAATGTTCATGGTTCTATTTTGCCTAAATGGCGTGGTGCTGCACCGATTCAACGTGCTTTAGAAGCGGGTGACTCACAAACTGGCGTTACTATAATGCAAATGGATAAAGGCCTAGATACCGGTGATATGATATTAACCGCAACGTGTGACATTACCCTAAAAGACACGAGCGCGAGTTTATACGACAAGTTAGCTGAACTAGGTCCAAAAGCATTATTAAACACCTTAGCCTTGATGACTTTAGGCAAATATCAACGCCAACCACAGAATAATCTACAAGCCACTCACGCGGCCAAACTTGATAAAGCAGATGCTGAGTTAGACTGGCAACAACCCGCGAGCATACTTGATCGGAAAATCAGAGCCTACATACCATGGCCAGTGGCGCAATTTACCTTTGATGACAACAGTCAACAACACCGTATTCGGGTTTGGCAAGCTAGCGTTATTGAACTTGAGCATCAGCACCTGCCTGGCACTATCATAAGCTGTGATAAACAAGGTATTGTGGTCGCCACAACAGCCAATGCTCTACGGCTTGAAATATTACAACTGCCAGGCAAAAAAGCTTTAGCCGTGGCTGACATAATCAATGGCAAAGCAGATTGGTTTACCCAAGGCCAATCAATCAATAGGCTAATACAGCCTCAACAAGAGTTAACTTAATTATGGCCGCTAACCTTAGAGCACTGGCTGCTCGCTGTACCTTTGCCGTTGTTGATAAAGGCCGTAGTTTGTCAGACGAACTACCACAACAAATCGCAAAAATAGATATTAAAGATAAAGGGCTATTACAAGAGCTTTGCTATGGCGTATTAAGACATTTACCTGAGCTTGAACATGATGTTCGTGACTTCATTAAAAAACCCTTTAGCGGCAAACAACGCGTTGGTCACTTTTTATTACTGGTTGGGATTTATCAAATAAAGTATACCCGCATACCAGATCACGCCGCATTTAATGAAACCGTTTCCGCCTGTAAACCCTTAAAATGCGACCATTTAAAAGGCGTGATTAATGGCGTATTAAGAAATTTCCAACGCCAGCAAACACAATTAGCAGATAAAAGCCTAGCCGCTGAACCTAGCAAGCTACCGGAAGCCATCGCCTTTAACCACCCCTCTTGGTTTATTAAAAAACTACAAAGTGGTTACCCTGATAGTTGGCAAGATATTCTCAAAGCGAATATGCAAAGACCGCCGATGTGGTTGCGAGTTAATGTCCTACACCATAGTATTGATGAATATCTAGCTTTATTAGTGGCTGAAAACATTGATTATGCCTATATCGATGAAAAGTCATCTGCGATACGTTTAACTGACGCCATCGATGTCAATAAGTTGCCTGGATTTCAGCTAGGTTGGGTATCAATTCAAGACGGCGCCGCACAACAAGCTGCACTTTTACTTGATTGCCAGCCAGATGACAATGTACTTGATTGTTGTGCCGCGCCAGGTGGAAAAACCTGTCATATACTTGAATATAGTCCAAAAATAAAAGCGCTAACCGCCATTGATATTGAAGAGTCGCGCTTGCTGAGAGTGCATGAAAACCTACAACGTCTGAACCTACAAGCAAAGGTGATTACCGCTGATGCCGCCACACCAGACAAGTGGTGGAATGGAGAACTATTTGACCGTATTTTACTTGACGCTCCGTGTTCTGGTACCGGTGTCATACGCAGACACCCTGATATTAAATGGCTGCGTAAAAGCCAAGACATTGCGGTATTAACTGATTTACAACAAGATATATTAAAAAATGTATGGTCTTTATTAAAACCCGGTGGTACTTTGCTGTATGCAACATGCAGTGTATTACCAGAAGAAAATAGTCAGCAAGTTCAACGTTTTGTTGCTGAAAATTCAGATGTGGAACATATCGCGATAACCAATAATGCACATGATATTGGTTGGCAGATACTGTCTAACGACAATTCGATGGACGGTTTTTACTACGCCAAACTCATTAAAAAATCACAGTAAAAACAACAATAAAAGCAATCTTAAATGAAAATTATAATTATTGGTGCTGGACAGGTTGGTGGAACATTAGCAGAAAACCTTGTTGGCGAAAAAAACGAAATTACGCTAATAGACACTAACAGTGAAACCTTGCGTGAATTACAAGACAAAATGGATTTACGCGTTGTTGTTGGTCACGGCTCTCACCCTGATATACTAAAACAAGCTGGCGCAGAAGACGCTGAACTCGTTGTTGCAGTAACCAACGACGATGCTACCAACATGATTGCTTGCCAAATTTGTTATTCGCTATTTAATACCGCCAATAAAATTGCCCGAATTCGCTCTAGTCAAATTCTCAAATATCAAAAAGAACTCTTTCAAAATAAAAATATTCCGGTAGATCATATTATTGCACCAGAGCAACTGGTGACCCGAGATATTGCCCGACTTATTGATTACCCAGGTGCACTACAAGTATTAGAATTTGCTGAAGGTAAGGTCAGTTTAGTTGCCGTTAAAGCTTATTACGGGGGCTTATTGGTGGGCCATGCCCTATCTACTTTGCGCGAACACATTCCGAATATTGATACCCGGGTGGCGGCTATTTATCGTAATGGCAAACCTATTCGACCGCTGGGCACTACCGTTATTGAAGCCGATGACGAAGTATTCTTTATTGCCGCCTCAATTCATATTCGCGCGGTAATGAACGAACTACAAAAGTTGGAAGCGCCTTATAAAAAAATCATGATCGCCGGTGGTGGTAATATCGGCTCAGGTTTGGCGCGCTTGTTAGAGAAAAACCACCAAGTAAAATTAATCGAACATTCGGCTAAACGGGCAGCCTATTTAGCCTCTGAGCTAAACGACACCTTAGTGTTTACCGGTGATTCTTCTGATCAAGAGTTGCTGTTAGAAGAACACATAGATCAATTTGACGTTTTTATTGCTGTCACCAACGATGACGAAGCCAACATTATGTCATCGTTATTAGCAAAACGCTTAGGGGTACGCAAAGCTATGGTATTAATCCAGCGCAGTGCTTACATTGATTTAGTCCATGGTAGTGATATAGATATTGCCGTTTCACCGCAACACGCCACTATTTCCGCCTTATTAACCCACGTGCGCCGTGGTAATATTAATAATGTTTATAGCTTGCGTGGTGGCGCAGCAGAAGCAATAGAAATTGTCGCTAAAGGTGATGAAAAATCATCTAAAGTGGTGGGTAAAACTATCCAACAGATTCGGTTACCACCCGGCACAACTATTGGTGCCATCGTGCGTGGCGAAGAAGTCTTAATTGCCCATTCAGATACCCGAATTCAAGCAGAAGACCATGTGGTGTTATTTTTAGTTAACAAACGCTATATCAGTGACGTTGAAGCTTTATTTCAACTGGATGCCATAGCGTTTTTCTAAGCGATTTGTTCTAAGCAATAATGTGTTAAGTACTATCAGAAAAATATATTAGGTTCGCCAAAATGCTGGTGTCATTAGTACCAGCAAAGTAAATATCTCTAAACGGCCAAACAGCATGGCAACAACCAAAACCCATTTACTAAAATCATTTATTTCTGCATAGTTTGACGCAACCTGCCCCAAACCTGGGCCCAAATTATTCAAACAGGCAGCCACGGCGGTAAAGGCTGAAATATCATCCATTCCGCCCGCTAATAACAACAACATACAAACAACAAACACAGCCGCATAAGCCGAGAAAAACCCCCATATAGCTTCTACCACACGATTTGGTAGTGCTTTTTTACCTAACTTAATAGTAAAAACGGCTTTAGGATGTACTAATCTATTTAATTCTCGCACGCCTTGTAAATAAAGCAGTAATACCCGAATGACTTTCATGCCACCACCGGTACTGCCAGCGCAACCACCAATAAAACTGGCAAATATTAATAAAATGGGCAGCAGCGTTGGCCAGTTAGCAAAAGCGACTTCGCCTGAAGATGTTGTTGAAAAGCCGGCAGTCGTACTAATTGAAACGGCATGAAACATCGCTTGTTCAAAGTTGTCAAAACCTGACTGGTAAACATTAAAACTCATTAGCACAATAAAACACACTAAGATCAAAACAGCTTGAATACCCAAAAACACTTTAAATTCTGAATCATAAAAATAACTACGCAATGATCGGCTGTTCACTACCGCAAAATGCAAAGCAAAGTTCACACCGGCAACCAGTAAGAAAAATACACAGATAAAATTGATCAACGGACTATCAAAATAGCCCATGCTTAAATCGTGAGTTGAGAAGCCACCAATCGCAATAGTAGAGAAAGAATGGCAAATAGCGTCAAATAAATTCATCCCCGCCGCCCAATAACTCATGGCACAAGCAAGGGTTAAGGTGACATAAATTAGCCACAAATGCTTAGCCGTATCGGCAATGCGCGGGGTCATTTTTGAATCTTTCACCGGCCCTGGAGTTTCAGCGCGATATAACTGCATACCACCTATGCCTAGCATAGGTAAAATAGCCACGGCTAACACAATTATCCCCATACCACCCAACCACTGTAGTTGTTGTCGATACCAAAGTACCGCGTGTGGTAGTCCGTCAATCTGCGTTAATATGGTTGCGCCTGTCGTAGTAAGACCCGAAAAAGACTCAAAAAATGCATCGGCAACGCTAAGGTTAGGTTGATCTAATAATAATAAAGGCACCGCTGAGAAACTCGCCAAAACGGTCCAAAACAACACCACAATTAAAAATCCTTCTCGTGCCCTTAAATCGCTCTTTTCGTCTCGATAAGGATACCAAGATAAAAGCCCCGCGATTAAACAAAAAAGAAATGACATTAAGAAAGAAACACCACCACCATCTCGATAAACCAGAGAAATAAAAGCAGGCGGCAGCATAGTTACGCTTAGTAAGGCGACTAATAACCCTAATATTCGGATGATATTTTTAAATTGCACGGTAGTTTATTATTGCTTTTTAGTTATAGGTTGAAGTGTTAACTGTCCCGCAGACATGGTTTGCAATTGCTGTTGGAAAAGCTCAAGTTTTTCATCAGGTAATGCAAGTATCAGAACAACATTTTCATGGTAGTCTTGCTGGATAATTTCGCCACCCATTTGATCAACAAAATACAAAACATCATTTACTTGTGCATATTGACACGCTAGTGTTTTGCGTACCATAGGAATTTTCAATTTTGTCGGTAAATTCGCCAGTGCTTGCTTAACGCTGCCGCCATAAGCGCGTTGTAATCCACCGGGTCCAAGCTTAGTACCACCAAAATATCGTACAACAACAGCACAAAGCTCGCCAAGATTACTGCCCATTAACATATTAAGCATAGGTTTACCGGCAGTGCCTGACGGCTCCCCGTCATCAGAAAAACCATATAATTGGCTATTTTCAGGCCGACCAGCAATAAAGGCATAACAGTGATGATTAGCTTGTGGATGTAATACTTGTAAGCTTTTAATAAACGCTTTGGCATCAGCAGCACTAGTGCAAGGTTTAAGGTAACAAATAAAGCGGCTACGCGTGACTATGGTTTCATCAATAATCGCTTGGGCCGCTATCTCGTATGGTCTAGACACAAATATTTTCGCTTAGTTTAAGTCAGAATCTCGTGTCATATTTTCATTATGCGACTGGTGAACAATGACATTATCTTCTATTCTGATACCACCAAATGGCCGCATAGCATCAACCTCTGACCAATTAACCATTTTACCATGGGCAGATTTTTTTAAGTCAGCTAGCAAAGAATTGATAAAATATAAGCCAGGTTCAATAGTAAAAACTTGATTGCTTTCTATCACGCGCGACGTCCGTAAAAAAGCATGTTGCTCTGGGGTATTAACCTGAGTACCACGTTCGTCTGCCATAAAACTGCCAACATCGTGCACTTGTAAGCCTAAGTGATGACCTAAGCCATGTGGGAAAAAGGTAGAAATAATACCGCTTTCAACCGCCGTATCGACATCAACATTAATAAAGTTAAACTCTCGTAAAACCTTACCTATTTCGCGATAAGTAGCAATATGTAGGTCAACATAACTCAGCCCTGGCTTTAAGGCGTCAACTGCATTCAACATTAGAATATCCATGCGCGCAATTAACTCAGCAAAGCGATCACGCTTAAAAGAATAGGTGCGAGTAATATCCGCGGCATAACCATTAAAATTAGCGCCGGCATCCAGTAAAAAAGAACGATGGGCTTGTGGTACGCCGCGATCTAAAGCGGTGTAATGTAAAATAGCGGTGTTTTCATTTAACGCGACAATATTACCATAAGGTGTTTCACTTTCAACTTGTTGCGTTGCTTTAAGAAAAGCATGTTGAATATCGTACTCTGATGCACCATCAAAAAAAGCGGCTTTGGCTGCTTTATGGCCCTTAACCGCAATCTCATTTGAACGGCGCAAACACGTTTGTTCGTAAGAAGTTTTATAAGCACGGTGAAAATGAAAATAGTTAATCAATGGCTCGGGATTGATATGATCAAAGCCTAACGCTTTCGCCACTTCAATATGAGCACCAATATAGGCAAAGGCTTTTTTATCATAAGGCAGTAACTTATCGACGTCACTGGCTTTAGCTAAAATTTTTATATCAAAAAATTCATGCCAATAATCATCCGCCAAACCGATAACTTTATGCCAAAAATCAACTGGTTGATAGTAAATCAGTGTGGGTTTATCTGTACCGTTAACCAATAGCCAACAGTTAGCAACATCAACTAAAGGTAACCAGGCTTTAAAGTGTGGGTTAACGCGAAATGGATAGCTGTTATCGTCTAAGAAGGCTTTAATTTCTTGACCAGAGTGAATGACTAAACCTTCAAGATTTTCTCTTGCTAATACGGCTTTAGTTCGTTTTTGTAACTCAGCTACATGAGCTGGGTATTGGCTAGCTAGTGTATTCATCTGGTAACTCTCTAAATTTCTTTGGTGTTAATTATACCTTGTTTAGCCTGATATTATAATGCAAGCGTGATGCTATTCGTTTATATTCATTGCAATGATCTGGTCAAACAAAGAAGCCGCTTGTCCTACTTTGTGTTGATATATTTGCTGATAAGCTAAAACGCTTTTAACATATTCTCGGGTTTCTTTGAACGGAATGGTTTCAATCCAAACATCAGCAGGTAAAGACTCAGCGTTTTTTAACCAACTTTTTACCCGATAAGGGCCGGCATTATAAGCCGCGGTAGCCAGTACCTGATTGCCATCATGACGGTCGAGTAAATCACGTAAATATTTTGTGCCTAATTTAATATTATTTTTAGCTTTGAATAAATATCGATTAGAGACTTTTTGGCGTGCCAGCTGTTTTGCTGTACCCGGCATAATTTGCATTAAACCTTTAGCGCCTGCTGGAGAATTAGCATCAGACATAAATGAGCTTTCACGACGCGTGATAGCAAACGCCCAAGCTGGATTAATGTTTTGCTGGCCCGCATAGTGCTTAATTTCACTTTCAAAGCCCAGTGGAAAACGCAAACCTACATCGTTAAGATAACCCACTTTAGCTAAGGTAAATATCGCCCTGTCATACCATTGCATTTCATTAGCAACTTTAGAGGCAACTAACTTGTCGCGATTACTGAGTTTTGACAACCAATAATTCCATTCCTTACGGGCGTGATAAAACCGACCAATGGCAAACAGCTCAATGGCTCTTTTTGCTTCAGGACTTTTAGTCACTAAGGCTCTTTCATCTGCGCTAACCACGAGCGGTATATTCTGAAAATTAGCCGGTTTATTTAAATAACTCGCGGCTAAAAAACCATAATAATGTCGGCTTAGCGCCAACTTATTTAAGCGTAAATTTCCTGCCACTAATTCATCAGTGGCCAACAAGCTTCTGCCATACCAGTACTGCCACTGCAGGCTTTTTTGTGCTATCTCAGGTAATTTTAACAGCTTAGCTTTGATGTTTTGCCAATTTTGATCACGCAGAGCGTCGGTTATATACCACTGGGTTAAGTTACTAGTAAATAAGTTTTCATCAACTTTCGCTAACCATATGGCCGCATCAAGATGATTCTTACTGGCTAACGCTAGGGCAAATTTTAACGTAATTTGTTGCTGTTGCTGCACGGAAAAAGGTAACAACGACTGGGCTAATTTATAGGTTTCAAGTGCTTGTTTTGGATCACGCCATATGAGGCGCTTCAAACCATAAGTGACTATTTCCGCCTCTCTCTGGGTTTTATTTTTAAATTTTGATAAGTGTTTGGTGTATGACGGATTGCGACGTACTTGATGCCAAAGCTGAGCTAAATATTGCTCATTCTCTGGTAATAACCGAGTTAAATACGGTATTAAAGTATGTTTACCGCCATCCGCTGATAATACGATACGTTGCCATATCAACTCATTGGTTCTATACCCTGCTTGCTGCCACTGCTTAAACAAAGGGTCACAAACTTTAGGTTGCGACTTACCTACTAGCCAAAGCGAGCTTACTTTTGGCAATACTTTCTTTGGTGACACACCAGATTTCAGTTGAAAGCGATAATGCTGACAAGTTAGCTCAACGTCACTAGTGGCTTCGAAAAAGTTTTGAAAGAGTACCCTCTGCTTACGTTTGGCTAAATAAGTTAGCCATTTATTTCTTAAAGGCCAATCCAATGGTGTGCCTTTATACTTTGCTAAAAAGTCCCTTATCTTTGGCGCTGATGACAACTTCATGTTGGTCATTAAGCGTTTCTGATCCAAATAAGGTTGCAGCGGATAATAATGTAGTTGGTTATATAGGTTTTGATAACTAGCAGAGTTGTGATTCCAAGTTTGCTTTTCGGCTTGCAAGAAATTTTTTCGCTGCTGGCTTTCATCATTAGCGAAAGTTGCTGCACTCACTAATAGCGCACTTAAGATGGCGGTTTTAAACAATCGGAAACTAGCTAGCGGCATTAGAAGACCTTGGAGAAATAAGCATGGATCAATTATTCACCTCTAACGTGACAAAGCAAGCTTATTACAGACAATTATTAGCTTAATTATCAATATTTGCTCTTAAAGTCAGTTTTAGATGCTTAAAAATCCATTGAAAAAAACAATCAAGGTAAGTTTATTGTTGCGTCATGGTAAATAGGCTTTAAAATTAGCGCCAAATCATATTCCCTAGCAAGGTAAAGCATGACCGATTGCCCTTTTTCAGCTCCAGATCACCAATTAGATGCCATTGGGCTCCGCTGCCCCGAGCCGGTAATGATGCTTCGGCTAAAAATACGAAAAATGGCCGAAGGTGAAACCCTCCTTGTGAGCGCTGATGACCCGTCAACTGCAAGAGATATCCCCAGCTTTTGTCGATTTATGGATCATCAACTTATTAGTCAACAAGTAAAAAAAATACCTTTTCAATACGTTATTAAGAAAGGGTTATGACACTAAGGTGATAGTTAAGGTGTGTAGCAAAGCGCTATCAGGCTGCCAACTATCCAGCCGGATTAGAATATCACTCGAAGGCTTCGGCCTTGAAATGCCATAATCTTGCGCTAATTTACAACCCAGTTGTAATAATTCAGTGCCATGACCCACAATTTTTACTCCTTCTGCAATCACCTCAAGCTGGAAAGCTTTCGCCAAACTAACAACGCCCATAACAATGGCTAAATCGTGCGGGTCAGTGAGCATGTCGCGTATAAAACTCTGATCTATTTTAATCAGGCTAGCGGGCAAGCGTTTGAGGTAAGTTAGGATGATAATATTAATACGGGGGAAATCTGTATCCGTGTGTGCAAACTTGTTACAAAATCTTATGACAAACAATGTAACTTTGGCTCCAATTATTACTTATCAGTGAATAATAGTTGAAGCCAAATAGTTTTTAAACTGTTATTCATAACCCCCAAAAGAGCCTGCAGGACCGGGAAAAACCACTGGGCTTTCAAAACCATCTTTTGCAACACTGCTAACACCGAAAAAATAGTTATCGATTACAATATTTTTTAACTCAAATTCAGTAACATCGCCGACATATTGACTATTTGTCCATGTTGGCTCTGTGGTTAATCGCCAATGCACACGGTAACCCGCTAAGTTATTTGCCATAGTCCCTGCTGGACGCTGCCACTTTAAACTTGTTGAGGCTTTAACTGCCCCTGAAATTTCAGTATTGGCTGGCGGTGGTGGTGCCCAAGCCATAGCGGCTATAGTAACGGCGTTTAACGAGGTTAATTTCGCAGTAAAAGCAAAATCTACACCAGAAATAACGTCACCGAACGCTCGACCATTTTCGCTTCGAAGGTCTTGATGCTGACGATCGTAGTGCTCATTAGTTTCCATAATACGTACGGCAGGATAACCAACTGCATTAAAGGGTCTATGATGTCCGCCTCGACCAAACCTGTCCAATCTATATATCATCATAACGTCTAAGTTAGGGATGTATTGGTCGGCAATTTGATCAATATAGCGAGCTAAATTTCGTGAAGGCGAATCTACTTCTCCACCGGTAAATCTGCGTTTTTTAGCTTCTGCTGGTGTTTCAACATAGCGAACGCCTTCGGAAAAAACTCTTGCTGTTGTATTGTTGATAACGCCATTGATACCTGAAATATTACCAATCATGTCGTTATTAATAACCGCTTCCACACGCCAAGCTTCTTTCTTGGCAATACCTGCCATTATTTTTCCACCAAACAATCCCTGTTCTTCTCCTGATAAGGCGGCATAAACTACAGTACCGGCAAATTTATGTTGGGACAGCACTCTAGCGGCTTCGATAACTCCGGCAACACCTGAAGCATTATCATTGGCTCCTGGAGAGGCACTGGTGTAATCAAGCGGGTCTGACACACGTGAGTCTATATCACCAGACATCACGATATAGCGATTGGGATCGAGTTGGCCGCGCTGAATAGCGATAACATTGATCACTTCAGTCGGTTCAGGAATTCGCTTTTCTCCTGAAAAGGTCTGTTTTTGATAAACAACTTCTAAACAGCCTCCACATTGTGCTGAAATTTTATCAAATTCTGACTTAATCCAACGACGTGCCGCGCCAATGCCTTGGCTATCTGATTTTGTCTCTGACAAGGTATGCCTGGTACCAAAGCCAACTAATGTAGTGACATCTTTTTTCAGTCTCTCTGCACTTACTTCTTGCTGTATCTCACGCAATACCAACTGCTCATTCGGTGGCACCACTGTAGTAGCGTAAACAGGGACAGCGGTGGCAAATGCACATAACGCCCCAACAGTCTTTCGAAAAAAAGCATTGAACGATGGAGTAAGTGCGATACTCTTCACTTGAGAAAAATGTATAAACATAACGACAACCTAATATTATTGTGATTATTACTTTGGTAAAAGATTAGCACATTTAATAAGCTTAACGGGTTCATCCATCCTATTAATAATTCAATTCAACGCACGGTTAAATTCACTATCGAACTCTCTATTGAACTCACAATTAAATGATCAATTGCTCAGGGTTAGATGGGTCACAAAACTATATCAAGCTAAAATAACAGCTTTAAATACGGTCAAGTTTGCCATACTTAACTCTGCTGATTAACATTAGCTAGGCTTATAAGACTAGGTTTAGGTTTAGATTTTACTTTAGAAAACACTGAAAGTGTTGTGCTTGACGCTTTGCAAACTCAAGAGCAGAAAAACACTTACACAGTTCGCAAAATGTCTATTTTGTTCTTAAAACAGCTTGTTGATATATTATTTTATATTAAAAAATACGCTTCTGAACGGCGCAAGTAGTTACCATTTTCCAGTTGAGTTAACTAAATCGACTTAATCAACAGAATCACCATTGAGTAAGAATCGGAATTTTTTATTGTTCGAGCTAAATACCTCTTGGCAAAATTAATCTCGGTGTAAGCAAGATTTAATAATAAAAAAAAGGAATGCCTTAGCATTCCTTTGAGTTTTTAATACGCTACAACCAAAAATATTACTGTAATAAAGAAATATCCGCTATCGCAAGAAAACTATTACGAATTTCGTTTAGTAAGGTCAAGCGATTGGTTTTAACTTGTTCATCATCAGCCATCACCATGACATGATCAAAAAAGTTATCAATGGGCTGCTTTAACGCCGCTAATTCAGTTAATGCACTTTGATAATCTTTTGTCGCCATTAATGGTGCTATTTTAGTATTAACCACTGAAAAAGCTGAGGCCAACTCTGCTTCAGCCGCTTCTGTCGCTAAATCAGCTTTAAAAGTGTTAAAAAGCTCACCTTTAAATTTAACTAAAATATTACCCACACGCTTGTTAGCGGCGGCTAACGTAGCCGCTTCACCTAAGGTTTTAAAGTGTGTTACCGCATGAATACGCTTGTCAAAATCCAATGGTGAAGACGGAGCATTAGCTAGCACAGCTTGTATGACATCAACCGTAATATTTTGATCTTGATAATAAGCACGGTAGCGACCAAAAACAAATTCAAGTACTTGCTGAGTCACGTCTTGATTGCTTAATTTATCTTGATAAAGCTCAACACTTTTTGCCACTAAATCCGCAATATCTAAATTAAGATCTTTCTCAATGATGATACGGATCAAGCCAATAGCCGCACGGCGCAAAGCAAATGGGTCTTTATCACCCTTAGGCGCTTGGTTAATGCCAAAAATGCCGACTAAGGTATCGACTTTATCAGCAATAGCAACGGCGCAACCTATGGTTTGTTCAGGTAATACATCACCCGCGAAACGAGGTCGATATTGATCTTCTAAGGCCTGTGCAACGGCTGCAGGTTCACCATCATGCTGAGCATAATACTTACCCATGGTGCCTTGAACTTGTGGAAATTCAAGCACCATATCTGACATTAAATCTGTTTTGCTCAGTAAACCTGCGCGATAGGCTATAGCGGTATCATCGCCAGTTTTATCCGCAACGAACTCACTTAAACTAGCAATACGTTCAGACTTAGCTTTCACTGTGCCTAATTGCTTTTGAAACAACATTGACTCTAAACCTTGCAGCCTTGACTCAAGTGATTGTTTTTTATCTGTTTTAAAGAAAAATTCCGCATCAGCTAAACGTGGTCGAATAACCTTCTCATTTCCTTTAATAACCTGACTTGGATCTTTGCTATCAATATTTGATACAAAGATGAATTTATTCAATAAGTTACCTTCGCTATCGGTGACAGGAAAGTATTTTTGATGATCTTTCATCGAATAAATTAAGGGTTCAGCAGGTACATTCAAAAACTCTTTGTCGAAGCTGCCGGTTAATACTACTGGCCATTCAACTAATGAAGTCACTTCTTCTAGTAACTCGTCATCCGGTAAAACGAAACCACCAATGGCTATCGCCGCGGCATTAATTTGCTGTTGAATAGTGTCTTTACGTGCTTGATAGTCAACCACAACATGTGCTGCTTTTAATGCGCTTTCATAGTCATCGGCATGTGCTAACGCAACTAAGCCATGATGATGAAATCGGTGACCGGTCACTAAGTTATTAGAACAAATGTTTAACGATTCTCCAGCAATAACACTTGCGCCATAAAGTAGTGTTAGCGTATGCACAGGACGAATAAATTGTGTTCTACCTGAGCCCCAACGCATAGGTTTGGGTACAGGTAACTTTGCAATAGCTAGGTTAACCATGTCAGGAATTAACTGCTCAACATGTTTGCCTTGCTCGATAGTTTTGTAAAGTAACCATTCACCTTTATCTGTTACCAAACGTTCTGCTTGAGCAACAGTGATGCCATTTGAGCGCGCCCAACCTTCAGCAGCTTTACTTGGCTTACCTGCAGCATCAAAGGCTACGCTAACCGCAGGACCACGTTTTTCAATGGCTTTGTCAGCTTGGTTAGCGACTAAGTTGTCAACCTTTACCGCTAAACGTCTTGGCGTCGCATACCAATAAATATCAGAATAAGAAAGTTTTGCTTCATCTAGTTGTAATTTAATTTGCTCAAAAAACGTTGTGGCTAAAGTTCTCAACGACTTGGGTGGTAACTCTTCAGTACCGAGTTCAATCAATAGTGTTTCTGTTGTCATTATGACTGTCCCTTGGCTGAGTTATTATTGCTCGAGTTATCATTGGCTAAATTATTTTTACAAAGCGGAAAGCCAAGCTCTTCACGTTTGGCGTAATAGGCTTGTGCACAAGCTTTTGATAAAGCTCTTACTCTCAATATATAGCGTTGGCGTTCTGTTACCGATATGGCGTGTCGAGCATCCAGTAAGTTAAAGGCATGAGAAGCTTTCATCACTTGTTCGTATGCCGGTAAAGCTAAACCTGCTTGGATCAGTTTTTCACTGTCTTTTTCACACTGATCAAAGGTGTTAAATAAGGCATCAACGTCAGCATATTCAAAGTTATAAGTTGATTGTTCAACTTCATTTTGATGGAATACATCGCCATAAAGTATTTTACCCATAGGACCATCAGTCCAAACCAGATCATAAATACTATCTACGTTTTGAATATACATGGCTAAGCGTTCTAAGCCATAGGTTATTTCACCCGTAACAGGTGCACACTCTATACCGCCAACTTGTTGAAAGTAAGTGAATTGCGTAACCTCCATGCCGTTTAGCCAGATTTCCCAACCTAAACCCCAAGCGCCTAAGGTGGGTGATTCCCAGTTGTCTTCTACAAAGCGAATATCGTGCACGAGTGGATCAATGCCCATCTCTTTTAACGAGTCAAGGTAAAGCTCTTGAATATTATCTGGAGAAGGCTTTAGCATGACTTGAAACTGATAATAGTGTTGTAAGCGATTTGGATTTTCACCGTAGCGACCATCGGTTGGACGTCGACATGGTTGCACATAAGCACTACTCATTGGCTCAGGACCAATAGAACGTAAAAATGTCATCGGGTGAAATGTGCCGGCCCCAACTTCTAAATCTAATGGCTGAACTATTACACAGCCTTGGCGTGACCAATAATCTTGCAACTGCAATATTAGTCCTTGAAAGGTCTTTATATTAAACGTACTCATAACATTCCGAATCTATAGTTATATGGGGTTAAATAAGGCTAATTATACCGTTTGTCGCTTTATTAGCCTAGTGTCCTTATCGCAATTTAATTAATTAAGTGATCTAATTTTTTATCAAATAAAATGGCTAAAAACAAGGTGTAAAATTTATCAGTCATTGACTGATAAATTTATAACCCTGTATTTAGCCATTTTAAGCATTAAGGATAAGCAGATAATTAATCAATGGTATTACTAAATATTAGCACTAGATGTTAGCTATTTTTTATCTATAAATACCTGCTTAGAAACAAAAATGCCCGATTTGATGATCGGGCATTATTATCTCTACAGTTTAAAGGCTAAACATCTAGGTTAGCTACTTTAAGCGCGTTTTCTTCAATGAAGTGTCTACGCGGTTCAACATGATCACCCATCAGGGTAGTAAACAATTGATCAGCTGCAATAGCGTCTTCAATAGTTACCTGTAACATTCTGCGTGAATCTGGATCCATGGTAGTTTCCCATAATTGATTGGGATTCATTTCACCTAGACCTTTATAACGTTGAATATATTGGCCACGTTTAGATTCAGCCATTAACCAATTTAATGCTTCGTCAAACTCAGTTATTTGCTTAATTTTTTCGCCACGTTTAACGTAAGCACCTTCTTCCATTAAGCCATTCACTGCTTTATTTAGACTTTGAATTGAGGCAAACTCTTTTGAGTCAAAAAATTCATAGTCACAATCATAAACCGTATCAATACCATGTTTACGGACATTAAAGCTTGGGTAATAAACATCGCGTTCTTGGTCATGCTTAACTTCAACAGTATAGATAGAGCCATTACCATCTTGCTCAGAAAGCTGTTTTAGTAGATCAGCGGTCCAAGACTCAACGTTGGCTTTAGTTTTAAATTCTTCAGTGCTAATTAGTTCACCGTAGATCATCTTCTCTAGAATATCAGCAGGAATTAAACGCGATACGCGCTTAATAGTTTCATGAGTTTTACGGAACTGTTTGACTAAATTTTCTAAAGATAAGCCTGATAAAGCCGGTGCAGATTCGTTAACATGAATTTCTGCATTCTCTAACGCCAGTGATGTTAAATACTCAACTAAGCCATTTTCATCTTTGATGTAACGTTCTTGCTTACCTTTTTTCACTTTATAAAGTGGTGGTTGAGCAATATAAATATAGCCACGTTCCATTATTTCAGGCATTTGACGATAGAAAAATGTCAGTAATAATGTTCGGATGTGTGAACCATCGACATCAGCATCGGTCATAATGATAATACTGTGATAACGCAGTTTTTCTGGATTATATTCATCACGACCAATACCACAACCTAACGCTGTGATTAACGTACCAACTTCTTGAGAAGATATCATTTTATCAAAACGCGCTTTTTCTACGTTAAGAATTTTACCTTTCAATGGCAATATAGCCTGATTTTTGCGGTTTCTTCCCTGCTTAGCAGAGCCACCAGCAGAGTCCCCTTCCACAATGTAGAGTTCAGATAGTGCTGGATCTTTTTCCTGACAATCAGCTAACTTGCCCGGTAAACCTGCAATATCTAACACCCCTTTGCGGCGAGTCATTTCTCTTGCTTTACGCGCCGCTTCACGAGCACGAGCGGCATCAACAATTTTCATTATGATAGTGCGAGCAACTGAAGGCTTTTCTAATAGGTATTCACCTAATTTTTCGCCCATAGCTTGTTCTACTGCGGTTTTAACTTCAGAAGAAACAAGTTTATCTTTCGTTTGAGAAGAGAACTTAGGATCAGGTACTTTAACTGAAATTACCGCCGTTAAACCTTCACGAGCGTCATCACCAGAGGCACTGGTTTCAGTACTGCCACCTTTTTTAGTTTTGTTTAAACCTTCTTTAACCATGTAGCTATTAAGCGTACGAGTTAATGCGGTACGAAAACCACTTAAGTGAGTACCACCGTCGCGTTGTGGAATATTATTAGTGAAGCAATGAATACTTTCTTGGAAGCCATCGTTCCACTGCATTGCCACTTCAACTACAATGCCATCTTCTCGTTCTAAATCGAAGTAAAAAATCTCTTCATTAACTGGCGTTTTATTGGTATTTAAATAATCAACAAAGGCTTGAATACCACCATCAAATTGAAAGTGATCTGACTTACCTTCTTCACGTTCATCAATAAGTCTAATTGATATACCTGAATTCAAAAATGATAATTCACGAATTCTTTTTACCAGTAAGTCATAGTGAAATAGCACATCGGTGAAGGTCTCTTCACTAGGCCAAAATCTGACTTCTGTCCCCGTTTTATCACTTTCGCCAACCTGTTTCATAGGCTCTTGTGGTATGCCGTGGTGATAAAATTGTTCGAATAACTTACCCGCTCGACGAATATTTAGTTTCAATTTACTACTGAGGGCATTTACTACTGAAATACCAACACCGTGTAAACCACCCGAAACTTTATAGCCTGAGTCTTCACCACCGAACTTACCACCAGCATGCAATACTGTCATGATAACTTCAGCGGCAGAAATACCTTCTTCTGGATGAATTTCTGTTGGAATTCCACGACCGTCATCCTTTACAGATACCGAGCCATCTAAGTGAATTTTAACAATAATATCAGTACAGTGACCTGCAAGAGCTTCATCAATTGAGTTATCCAACACCTCAAATACCATGTGATGAAGGCCTGTGCCATCATCGGTATCACCTATATACATCCCTGGTCTTTTACGAACTGCATCTAAGCCTTTTAGTACTTTTATACTAGCCGAGTCATATTCATTTTCTATTGTCATAGCTTGTAGCCTACTCACTCATTACTGATAGTTTGCCATGTTTCACGTGAAACATTTTATAGTTTTCTTTCTGTGGAACGAGTTGTTCCACTGCTGTTTTATCTATTGCGGTTACAATTACCTGACATTCAATTCCTGCTATTGCATTATTTAATAACGCTCTAGAGTGAATGTCTAATTCTGCACCTACATCATCAATTAATAAAATTGGTTTTACTAGATTAACTCTTTCTATTAGTTTTGCTTGAGCAAAAGTTAACGCCAGTAAAAACAACTTCTGTTGCCCACGTGACAATTGGTTATCGACTGATGCACCTCTTAATAAAAAACGAACATCAAATTTTTGTGCGCCAAATAAGCTATAACCATAAGCTAATTCTTTTTCTTTATATTGTTGTAAAACATCGTACAAATTTTTCTTACTATTCCAGCCTTGTAAATATTGAATAACAATATCATCTGATACTGAAGGTAACATTATTTTCAACCAATAACTTAATTCATTAGTCAGCTCTTCAACATAACTGGCTCGTAAATTAGCTATTATTTGCGAGCTATCAATAAAGACATCGGTCCAATAGTTTAACGTGCTACCCGAAGTTTTACTGCGTAAACAGGCATTACGCTGTTTAAGGATTCGTGAAAATTCTCTCCAATGATCTGAAAATGAATGTTTCACGTGAAACAATCCTAAATCAATAAATCTTCTTCTCTGCTTTGGGCCACCAAAAAATATTTTAAAACTTTCTGGCGTGATTACTTGCACAGCGATATTTTTGGCTAGCACAGAGAACTTTCTTTCTTTTTCACCATTTATGCGTATTTCAGTATGAGCTGTACTTTGTCCATTAAAAAGTTTTCGTACACCCATCTGGCAATCTTTATGAGTTTTAGCACTGACAGTAAAACTTCGCTTAGTATGCTGAAGCAAGTTTTCTACTTTTGAACTACGAAATGACTTTCCGTGCCCCAAATAGAAAATAGCCTCTAATATACTACTTTTACCACTACCATTATCACCGATAATAAAATTGAGATCTGGATGTAATTCAACCGATACACTTTCAATATTTCGTAAATCTTGAATAATTAATTTGCCAATACTCATTATAATAGGTCGTTGTTACAGGCGCATTGGCATAACAACATACAAAGCTTCTCCAGATTCTCCACCTTCAATAACCACACTACTGTTAGCATCAGCTAAGGTAAATTTAACATCATTTTCTTTAATAGCATTGAGTACGTCTAAAACATAGCTAACATTAAAACCGATTTCAACTTCCTCATAAGGAAAGTCAATTTCAATCACCTCTTCAGCTTGTTCTTGCTCAGGGTTGTTCGCAGTTATCTTTAGCTCTGTACGACCAAAATTAAGACGAACGCCTTTAAATTTCTCGTTAGATAAAATAGAAGCACGAGACAGTACTTGCCTAAGTACATCTTTATTGGCATTAAGAATTTTATCACCGTTACGTGGTAATACACGGCGATAGTCAGGAAAGCGGCCATCAACCAGTTTACTGGTAAATGAAAATTCGCTATCAATAATACGTATGTGATTAGAGCCTAGAAAAACCTGCACACCTTCATCAACTGGGTCGAGTAAACGAATAATCTCTAAAATACCTTTGCGCGGTACAATCACTTGTCGAGCCGGAAGTTCAAGCGCTTGGTTAGATATTTTGCAGATAGCTAAACGGTGGCCGTCGGTAGCAACAGAGCGTATTTCGTGACCTTCTGTTTCTATCGACATACCATTGAGATAATAGCGCACGTCTTGGTTTGCCATTGAAAAATGGGTGCTTTCAATTAAGCGTAACAATTCAGACTTTAATAAACTAAATTCTACGTCACCTTGCCATTGTTCAATGTTAGGAAAGTCACTGGCTGGTAAGGTTGAAAGTGAATACTTACTACGACCTGTGCTAATTTTTATCACATCGTTATCAGATTCAAAGGTCAGCATAGAATCATCGGGTAAACTTTTACAAATATCAAGTAACTTACGAGCAGGAATGGTAACTTTTCCATCTTCTGCTTGATTATCTACACTTGCATAAGCAACCATCTCCAGCTCTAAATCAGTAGCTGTTAATGTAAGTGACTGCCCACTTACATCAAAGAGTATATTGCCTAAAATAGGTAACGTACTTTTTCGCTCTACAGCACCAGAAACCAATAACAAAGGTTTCAGCAGTAATTCTCTACTCAATGAAAATTTCATTTCTGACTCACTTGTAACTTACTTATTATTATGATGACAATGTTCTGGTTAAATTTGAATAATCTTCTTTAATATCATGAGACTCTTCACGTAAAGATTTTACCTTACGACAGGCATGTAATACAGTCGTATGATCACGACCACCAAAGGCATCACCAATTTCAGGTAAACTATGGTTTGTTAACTCTTTAGATAATGCCATGGCAATTTGACGCGGTCTAGCTACTGAGCGATTTCTTCGTTTAGACAGTAAATCTGCTACCTTAATCTTATAATATTCTGCAACCGTACGCTGGATATTATCAATAGTGACCAGCTTGTCTTGTAAAGCTAATAAGTCGCGCAAAGCCTCTCTAACAAAATCAATCGTGATGGCTCGCCCCGTAAAGTTAGCATTTGCTATTACCCTATTCAAAGCGCCTTCTAATTCACGAACATTTGAGCGCAAACGTTTAGCAATAAAAAAGGCAACTTCGTCGGCTAAATTGATATGACTTTCTTGTGCTTTGCGTTTTAATATGGCGACACGAGTTTCTAATTCTGGTGGTTCAATGGCGATGGTTAACCCCCAACCAAAGCGCGATTTTAAACGATCTTCAACATCCACTTCTTTTGGATAGCGATCACTGGTCAAAATTATTTGTTGATTACCTTCAAGTAAGGCATTAAAAGTATGAAAAAACTCTTCTTGCGTACGATCTTTACCGGCAAAAAATTGAATATCATCAATAAGCAAAGCATCAACTGAACGGTAATATTGTTTAAATTTTTCCATAGCGTTGTTTTGTAACGCTCGCACCATATCTTGCACAAACCGCTCTGAATGCATGTAGGCAATTTTTGCATTGGGTTTATTAAGTAAAATACCATTACCGACCGCATGCAGTAAATGTGTTTTACCTAGGCCTGTACCACCATAAATAAATAAAGGGTTATAAGCCGCGCCTGGATTATCAGCCACTTGTGACGCCGCAGCGCGGGCCAATTGATTTGATTTACCTTCAACAAAATTATCAAAGGTATATTTAACTCTGATATTGGTTGTTTTTGGTAAATTACTTTCTGGTGGTGGAGTATCTCTATTTGGCGTTCGAATATTGGGTTGCAATTGGTTAATACTATTTTGGACATTAGTCTTTTGTGCTGGGATACTACCCACATCAAAACGCAATAATGGCGGGTTTGCACTGTCTTGCATTCCCACAAGTTCATTAATGCGATTAACATACTTATCTCTAACCCAGTCCAAAACAAAGCGGTTTGGCGCATATAACGTCATAATATTGTCTGTGACCACGCATTGTAGCGGACGTATCCACATACTAAATTGTTGTGCGGGCAATTCTTCTTGAAGAACAGATAAACATTTTTGCCAAAGTGTATGATCCAACAACCAACTCCTGATAAATATTATTCTCCCTGCGTTTAATAACCGATAAAAATTGCTGGTAAAAAGGCAGAAGAGTAAAAAAATTAATTTTTATAATTACCCTATTATCTCTATAGTTATCCACAACATCAATATTGACTTTTCAATAAATGGCTTTTATTTTCAGTTATTTTTAGGAAACTCAGTTAAATTAGGCTTCCTGCCTATTTTTAATTGCAAATTAGTGTTAAAAAATATTTCAATATACTATTTAATTATTACTGAATATGGCCAAGTTACTTGCAGCGAAAAAGCTAAATTGTGATAAAACTGTGGATATATTTGTGATCCGGACGATCCATAGACGATCATTTAAAAATAGCTAGTGAATAAGCATTGACAAAGTTTCGTTCTCTATATAGAATTTCGCTTCATTTTTAGACCCAGTGTGCTCATGAAGGCTGTTTTGCCAGGGCAACAACAACAGACGGATTAGCGTAATGAAAAGAACATTTCAACCTAGTGTATTAAAACGTAAGCGCAACCATGGCTTCCGTGCTCGTATGGCTACGAAAAACGGACGTGCTGTAATTTCACGTCGTCGTGCTAAAGGCCGTAAAAGCCTTAGTGCTTAATCTTTCAACTTGAAACTTAAGTTAAAAGAACAGTGACCGCTATGGTTACTTATGAATTTAATCGGGAGTCACGTTTGTTGACTCCCGGTCAATTTCAAGCTGTATTCGCCAAACCTCTTCGTTTTGGCTCTAGCCACATCACCATACTCGTCACTCCAAATTCTGATAGTAATAACCGTCTCGGTCTAGCCATTGCTAAAAAACGCGTTAAACTAGCTGTTCAACGAAATCGTATCAAACGACAAATTCGCGAGAGCTTCCGTTTAAATCAACATAACCTTCCCTTTGTCGATATAGTCGTTATGGTAAAATCTGGCACTGACAAGCTCGAAAATAAAGAAATTAATCAGCAATTGGAAAAAATATGGCGAAAAATAATTCAACGCCACAAAAAGTAGCTATTACACTAGTAAAAGCCTACCAGCGCTGGCTTAGCCCATTACTTGGACCCCATTGTAGATTTAATCCAACATGCTCTTTTTACGCGATAGAAGCAATTAATCGCTTTGGTGTGATAAAAGGTTGTTGGTTAGCAGGCAAACGTATACTAAGATGCCACCCACTCAATGCGGGAGGACTTGATCCCGTGCCACTATCAAAAAAAGAGAAATAAGACATTATGGAATCCCAACGCAGTTTTCTTTTTATTGCGCTTATGGTTGTTACCTATTTGCTATTTAACCAATGGCAAACAGACAAAGCTCCAATTCTTGAGCAACCAGCAGTAACTCAACAAACAACGCCAAGTACTAGTAACGGCGAATTTGTTCCTGAGTCATCAGCTACAGCAACGTCTATCAGCAATGAAACAAAAGAAGTTAGTGCCACACTAATTTCAGTAAAAAATGATGTTTTATCACTAAAAATTGATACTAACGGCGGCGACATTGTTGAAGCTAAATTACTTAAGTTCGATACCGAACAAGGTAATGGCATACCCTTTACTATATTGCGCAACGACCGTGACCGCTATGTAGCGCAAAGTGGTTTAACTGGCGCACAAGGTTTAGACCGTGTTATTCCTGGTCGACCTATTTATCAAACATCAGCCACTTCTTATCAAGCAAACCCTGGTGAGCCGCTAGTAATTGATTTAAATTATCTTGATGACGCCGGTTTGTCTGTTACTAAGCGATTCACGCTCAATGACGACAGCTATGCCATTAATGTTGAATATATCATTGCCAATAACGCTACAAGCCCTGCAAGCGTGCAAATGTATGCACAATTAAAGCAAACCACTTTAATTGATAGCTCAAGCGGTTTAATTCCAACTTATGTCGGTGCTGCCTATTCAACAACTGAAGATATATACGAAAAATATGACTTTGATGATATCGCAGAAGCTAACCTGAATGTTTCGACTCAAGGTGGTTGGGTTGCTATGTTGCAACACTATTTTGTATCATCTTGGGTACCAGAAAAAACCTCAGATAATCAATTATATACAAGATACGCTAATAACAAAGACGCAGTGATCGGCTTTAAAGCTCCAGCAATAACGATTGAGCCTAACAGCACAGCAACCACGTCAGCAATTTTTTATGTCGGTCCAAAAGACCAAGATGTATTAGAAAGTATTGAAGATAACCTTGATCTAACAATTGATTACGGATTTTTATTCATGATCAGCCAGCCATTATTCTGGTTGCTTATCAAAATTCAATCTGTTGTGATTAACTGGGGTGTAGCGATAATTATCATTACTCTTATCGTTAAAGGTGGTATGTATCCATTAACGAAAGCGCAATATACCTCAATGGCTAAGATGCGAGCACTACAACCTAAAATGGCGCAGCTAAAAGAGCGTTTAGGCGATGACAAACAAAAAATGTCGCAAGCCATGATGGAACTTTATCGTAAAGAAAAAGTAAATCCTGCTGGTGGTTGTTTACCCTTAATTATTCAAATGCCTATTTTCCTAGCACTATACTGGGTATTTTTGGAAAGTGTTGAATTACGTCATGCACCCTTTATGTTGTGGATACAGGATCTATCAGCACAGGACCCCTTCTACATCTTGCCGGTATTAATGGGTATCAGTATGTTCATTATGCAAAAAATGCAGCCAATGACAGTGCAAGATCCTATGCAACAAAAAATAATGCAGTATATGCCAGTCATGTTTACGGTATTCTTTTTCTGGTTCCCATCAGGCTTAGTACTTTACTGGTTAGTCAGTAACATTATTTCAATTGTACAAATGAAGATAATATTCTCGGGCATCGAAAAGGCCAAAGAGAAAGAAAAAGCCAAATAAGGTTATTTCTTATCGACTAAAAAGGTAGCTCAGGCTACCTTTTTTTATAACTTAAATTTGAGGTTATTAAACTTTGCTTGAATATTTTGAAAAAATAATTAACGAGGATGTATAGTTAGCGCAATTTTATTAATTATCTAGTTACTTTAAAGCTAAGTAAAAGCGCTAAACACGTGGCGTTTTTTGATATTTAACTTTTTATCAAAACCTTGAAGTATATTTGAATGAATGACAGTGCTCAGATGACTTTAGTTTTCCATAAAATAGTGAGCTTAGTTATCCCTCCTTCTTTTCTCATTGTTTCCTCCCTGTAAATAACACACCGAAAACAGTAATGCCGATTATAGAAGACCACATACGATAAATAACATTAACTAGGCACTATTCACCGATACCAAGACTGATATCAAGCGCTTATGCCGTTCAAAGCAGAATAAATTGCACAATAGCTCAGTGTACATTTGCAGCCGGTAATTAAGGCTTTATAATATCGTTAATTAAAGCCTAAACCGTTAACTGAGAAACTAACATGACCGACCTAGCTTTTACATCAGGCCAAAAAGAAACCATAGCAGCACAAGCTACAGCTCCAGGCAGAGGTGGTGTTGGTATCATCAGGGTTTCAGGGCCTGAAGTTAAAAATGTCGCTCAAGCCATATTAGGTAAAGTGCCTGAATTGCGCAAAGCCGAATATTTAACCTTTAAAGATCATAAAGGCCAAGCACTAGACCAGGGTATAGCGCTGTATTTTAAAGGCCCTAATTCCTTTACCGGTGAAGATATTCTAGAACTGCAGGGCCACGGAGGCCCAGTTATTTTAGACATGCTGCTCAAAGAGATTTTAACGCTACCTAAGGTGCGCATGGCCGGCCCTGGTGAGTTTAGTGAACAAGCATTTCTTAATGATAAACTTGATTTAACCCAAGCAGAAGCTATAGCAGATTTAATTAATTCAAGCTCAGAACAAGCTGCCCGCTGTGCTTTACATTCGTTACAAGGCGATTTTTCTAAACTGGTCCATCAGATGGTAAACGACACTATACATTTACGTATGTATGTGGAAGCTGCGATAGACTTTCCAGAAGAAGAAATAGATTTTCTTGCCGACAAAAAAGTGCTCAATGACTTAAAGGCCATCATTACCCAAGTCGCAGAGGTAAAAAATAAAGCACAGCAAGGCAGTATTATTCGTGAAGGCATGCGGGTGGTTATTGCCGGTCGACCTAACGCCGGTAAGTCAAGCTTACTTAATGCTCTTAGTGGTAAAGAAAGCGCCATAGTCACTGACATTGAAGGCACCACGCGTGATGTATTATCTGAACAAATACACATTGATGGTATGCCACTACATATTATTGATACAGCAGGGTTAAGAGAAAGTGTCGATGAAGTAGAGAAAATAGGTATTGAAAGGGCTTGGCGAGAGATCAAACAAGCTGACCGTGTCTTGCTAATGATTGACTCTGCACAAGATGAAACCGAGGATCCAAAAGCAGCATGGCCAGAGTTTTTTGAAAAGTTACCTGTTAATATCGGCTTAACTATTATTAGAAACAAAGCTGATATTAACCCTGTAAAAACCGGTTATAGTGAACTCAATGCCACACCGACAATAACCTTGTCGGCCAAAACAGGTGCAGGCGTTACAGAGCTAACTGAGCACCTAAAACATATCATGGGTTACCAAGGTAGCACCGAAGGAGGTTTTATGGCCAGACGACGTCACTTGGTCGCTCTTGAACAAGCCCACCAACACTTAATTATTGGCTTAGAGCAACTTGAATCATATGTTGCGGGTGAAATTCTGGCTGAAGAACTACGTTTTTGTCAGCAAGAACTCAATAAGATCACCGGTGAATTTACCAATGATGATTTATTAAGTGAAATATTTTCATCCTTTTGTATTGGTAAATAACTAATGGGATTATGCATCTTTATTCCCAAGTAAATTTTTTATTTTTTATTTAATTATGATAACTATTTTGATATTTCAATATTTTTTTAATTGTAATAATGTGTTATTTGTAACTTTATAATATATAAAAAACATATAAAAAATTTAATATAAAACAAGATAAAGCACTTTAATAGGAAGAGTAAATGAGCTCATTTCAAGTCATTGTTGGCAGTATGTTAGGCGGCTCAGAATATGTCGCAGAAGCCTGTGAAGAAACATTAACCGCGCTCGGTCATCAAGTTGAACTACATTTGCAACCTGATTTTGCACAAATATTAAGCGAAAAACAAACTTGGTTAATTTGTACCTCGACACATGGTGCTGGCGACTATCCCGATAATATTCAAGCATTCGTGACAGATCTTAAAAATAGCGATCAAGATCTATCCTCAGTTAAGTTTATAACGATCGGTCTGGGTGATTCAAATTATGATACTTTTTGCTACGCAGCAAAAAATATAAATAAACTATTATTATCAAAAGGTTGTAATGAAAAACTACCTTTGATCACACTAGATATGAGTCAAGATATAGATCCAGAAGAACGATCTCAAACTTGGTTATATGAAAATAAAGATCATTTATAACCAACTTACCCATAAGTTATTAACAATTATAGCCCAGCAAAAAGCCTACTGTGGATAACTCTGGGTAAAAGCTATTAATTTTCTATTATTATTCAGTGTATAGAAATGGAATTAAATCTCCCTGTGGATAAGTAGCTGTTTTGATCAGAGCTTATAAGTGACTTGATCAAAGCTTGATCACAAGAATACATGACTATTAATATATTGTTTTATATCAATAAAAACGACTTATCAACAGAAAAAGGCGACCTTAATAAGTAATAATAATAAGATCTTTAAAGAGATCTTTATATATTACTTAAGGATCAAGCTTAGATCTTTTCCGAAATTAGATCATTCCCCTGAGGCGAAAAAGGCGCTAAAATACCGCTCTTAAAAATTAAATAGCAAAAACTAAGGTCAGTAATTTATGTGGTATCAAGAGTCTTATGACGTAATTGTTGTTGGTGGCGGTCATGCTGGAACAGAAGCGTCACTTGCAGCAGCTCGCATGGGCTGTAAAACATTATTGTTAACCCATAACATTGACACCCTTGGTCAAATGTCCTGCAACCCAGCGATAGGTGGGATTGGCAAAGGTCATTTGGTTAAAGAAATTGACGCCCTCGGTGGCATAATGGCAACCGCAGCTGACCATGCTGCAATACAATTTAGAACCTTAAATGCCAGCAAAGGCCCTGCTGTAAGGGCTACTCGGATACAAGCTGATAGAAATTTATATCGGAACTTTGTCCGAAACTATCTAGAAAACCAAGAAAATTTAACTATATTTCAACAACCCTGTGACGATCTTATTCTAGAAAATAATAAGATCGTAGGTGTTTCTACTCAAATGGGTTTGAAATTTAAAGCTAAAAGCGTTGTGCTAACGGTTGGTACTTTTCTAGCAGGCCAGATCCATATTGGTCTAAATAATTATCAAGGCGGAAGAGCCGGTGATCCCGCCAGTGTAAACCTTGCGGATCGTTTACGTGATATGCCCTTTAGAATTGATCGCTTAAAAACGGGAACACCGCCACGCTTAGACGGCAGAACCCTTGATTTTTCTGTTATGGCAGAACAACCAGGTGACGATCCTAGACCGGTATTTTCTTACATGGGTTCAGGAGAGGATCATCCAAGACAAGTTTCATGTTTTATTACCCATACCAATCAAAAAACCCATGATATTATTAAATCTGGTTTAGACCGCTCACCCATGTATACCGGTGTTATTGAAGGCGTTGGACCACGTTATTGCCCATCAATTGAAGACAAAATACACCGTTTTGCCGATAAAGACAGTCATCAAATATTTGTCGAGCCTGAAGGCTTAAATACCCATGAAATTTATCCCAATGGTATTTCTACTAGTTTACCATTTGATGTGCAAATGGATCTTGTTAGATCGATCAAAGGTTTTGAAAACGCCCATATCACTCGACCAGGTTATGCGATCGAATATGACTTTTTCGATCCTCGCGATTTAAAGCAAACGCTAGAAAGTAAATTTGTTGAAAACCTTTATTTTGCTGGCCAAATTAATGGCACTACCGGTTATGAAGAAGCAGGTGCTCAAGGGCTTGTTGCAGCAACTAATGCCGCGGCGAGAGTGCAAGGCAAAGAAGAACTCGTACTAACCAGAGATCAAGCTTACATGGGCGTGCTAATTGATGACCTAGCCACCTTAGGCACCAAAGAACCTTATCGTATGTTCACCTCACGAGCTGAGTATCGCTTATTGTTACGCGAAGATAATGCTGATATACGCTTAACAGAAAAAGGTCGTGCTTTAGGTTTGGTTGACGATCAACGTTGGCAACGATTTAATGAGAAAATGGAAAATGTTGAGCTTGAACGTCAACGTTTACGTTCAACGTGGTTACAAAAGGATCATCCAGCCGTTGATCAAGTGAATACCTTATTGAAAACGCCTTTAAGTCGCGAGAACAATTTAGAAGATCTGCTGCGACGTCCAGAAGTTCGATATGACGATCTAGTCGCTATTGAAGGTCTTGGACCTAAACTCGCAGACAAACAAGCTGCAGAGCAAATTGAAATTCAAATAAAGTATGCCGGTTATATTGACCGACAACTGGATGAAATAGCGAAAAAGAAGCGCCATGAAAACACATTAATCCCAGTAGACTACGATTTTAGCCAGATATCAGGCTTGTCAAATGAGGTTGTTGCAAAGCTTTCAGACGCGCGCCCTGAAACTATTGGTAAAGCATCGCGTATTTCTGGTATTACTCCAGCAGCAATTTCGTTATTATTAGTTTATCTGAAAAAACATGGCTTATTACGCAAAAGTGCTTAAATAGTCAGCATAAACGAAAGATTCCACCTTATGACATTATCTGACCAACTTGTTGCTCTGATCAAGGAAACCTCGCTTGAGGTTTCAATAGAGCAAATTTCTTTAATTATCCAGTACGTTGAATTATTAAACAAATGGAATAAAGCCTACAATCTAACCTCAGTACGCGATCCTAAAGATATGATGATAAAACACATCATGGATAGTTTGATGGTGGGTCCGCATCTTAAAGGTCAGTCATTTATTGATGTTGGCACTGGGCCAGGTTTACCAGGCATTCCGCTTGCTATCTTGTATCCTGAGCGTAATTTTGTATTATTAGACAGTTTAGGCAAAAGAATTACCTTTTTAAGGCAAGTCGTTTTCCAATTAAAGCTTAATAATGTCACACCCGTTAAATCACGTGTTGAACAATATCGCCCAGAGCACCTTTTTGATGGCGTATTAAGTCGGGCATTTTCATCGCTAAACGATATGGTAACTTGGTGTGAACATTTAGTCAGTGTTGAACACGGCCGATTCTTAGCATTAAAAGGTATTTATCCTAGTGATGAAATTGCGGCTTTACCGAGTAATATAGCGGTTGCAAATAGTTATGCTATTGCCGTTCCTCAATTAGACGGCGAACGCCATTTGATTGAATTAGTTAAATCATAAATAATAATAAACTTGAGCAGAAAAGTATTGAGGATCCTGTGGGAAAAATAATCGCGGTTGCAAATCAAAAAGGTGGTGTCGGTAAAACAACCACCTCAGTCAATCTTGCTGCTTCGCTTGCGGCAACTAAACGTAAAGTTTTACTGGTCGATCTTGATCCCCAAGGTAATGCTACTATGGGTAGCGGTATAGATAAATATGAAGTTCCAGCAACATGCTACGAATTACTTATTGAAGAGCGTCCATTTGAAGACGTAGTTTGTAGAAATACAGCGGGTATTTATGATCTTATTGCCGCAAATAGTGATGTAACTGCAGCTGAAATTAGATTGATGGAGGTTTATTCTCGAGAGCATCGTCTGAAAAACGCTTTATCAAAAGTAAGTCAAGACTACGACTATATTATTATTGATTGTCCACCGTCATTAAATATGTTGACGGTTAACGCAATGACAGCAGCGGATTCGGTATTAGTGCCGATGCAATGTGAGTATTATGCTTTAGAAGGTTTAACCGCTTTAATGGATACCATTTCACAATTAACCTCAGTCGTTAATAGTAAACTCCATATTGAAGGTATTTTACGTACCATGTACGACCCTCGTAACCGTTTAGCGAATGATGTTTCTGAGCAATTAAAACGTCATTTTGGTGATAAAGTTTATCGTACCGTTATTCCGCGTAATGTGCGTTTAGCAGAAGCACCAAGTTTTGGTGCTCCAGTGATGTACTACGATAAATCATCTACAGGTGCAAAAGCTTATCTTGCCTTGGCGGGTGAAATATTACGTCGTGCAGAACCCAAAACACCATCTACACCGCAAGTCACTACAGAATAATAATAAGGAATATTATGAGTCAAACTAAACGCAGAGGTCTAGGTCGCGGTCTTGATGCCTTATTAACAAAACCATCAGTAGATTTAACCGGTAATCTAGGTGATAAAACAGATACGCCCAGCAAAAATGCTGAATTACATAATTTACCAATAGAACAATTGCATCCTGGTAAGTATCAACCGCGCAAAGATATGTCGGCAGAAGCCTTAGATGACTTAGCTAACTCCATTAAATCGCAAGGTATTATTCAGCCTATTATTGTCCGGCCAGTTAGTGAACACAGTTATGAAATTATAGCCGGTGAACGTCGTTGGCGTGCAGCTCAAATAGCCGCATTGGATACTGTGCCTTGTTTAATAAAACATGTGCCCGATGAAGCGGCAGTGGCTATTGCTTTAATAGAAAATATTCAACGTGAAGACTTAAATGCGATGGAAGAAGCTATCGCATTAGAACGATTGCTCATTGAGTTTGAATTGACCCATCAAGAAGTTGCCGATGCTGTTGGCAAGTCAAGAACGGCGGTAAGTAACTTATTACGCTTAAATAATCTTAACAGTGAAGTTAAAACCTTGCTTGAGCACGGCGATATCGAAATGGGCCATGCTAGAGCACTATTAGCTTTAGATAATGACATTCAAACAAATACAGCACGTATTGTAGTAGCGAAAGAATTAAACGTGCGCGAAACAGAAGCATTAATTAAAAAATTACAACAACCAGCGAAAGAAATAGTCACCAAGTCGGTAGATCCTAATACTAAGGCATTAGAGCAAAACTTATCTGAAAAATTGGGCTCACATGTTGCGATAAATCACAATAAACAAGGCAAAGGAAAATTAGTAATATCTTACAGTGATCTATCAGAACTTGATGGTATTGTCTCACGCTTTAATTCTTTTTAGCGCACCTGAAAATGAGCCGCTAAAATTGACAAGGTTTACTAACCTAGATCCAAATAATAAAAACCGTTAAATAGCCATTTTTGATCGACTGAAAAATGGCTATTTATTTGCTGTTTTCTCTTTTGCTTTTATAATTCATTAATAATGTTTTAATCTCGGATTACACCTTAGTAGTACTGGGATTATACCTTAGTCGTAATTTATTCATTTAGTGGCAAATTTTGCAGAAAATGTTACCAATGAGCGGCCTATCTTGTTGCATTAGTGCTGTAATTCAGTATACTTGCGACGGCTTTTTAGAGATGGGAAATTATCTTTAAAAAACTGCAAGTATTACGAAAAATATCGTAGGAGTCTCTAGTGAGTTTATTTATTCACAATGAGTTAGCTAGGCCAGGAAGAGAATTTGCTTTTAAGCAAATATTAGTCTCGATAGTCATTGTTTTACTTTGCAGTGTAGCAACATATTTTGTTTGGGGACTATCGTTTGCACACTCAGTATTAAGTGGTGGCGCAATCAGCATAATCCCTAATTTTTTCTTTGCTCATAAAGCATTTAAATATGCCGGAGCAAGATCGTCAGAAAAGGTCTTAGATGCCTTTTATAGTGGCGAAAAATTGAAAATAGTATTAACGGCCATTTTGTTTGCGCTAGCCTTTAAGTTTTTAGCGATAGAGCCCATAGCTTTTTTCAGCAGTTTTTGTTTAGTAGTGGCTTTGCCATTATTAACACCATTTTTGTTTAAACTTTAATCATTGGGATCATTAATATGTCTGCAAGTGCTGAATTAACCAGCCAAGATTATATCAAACATCATTTAACTAATTTGTCGACTGGTGAAGGGTTTATGACCGTTCATTGGGATACTCTTGGTTGGTCGGTGTTTTTGGGCTTAGTATTTCTTTTTATCTTTCGTTCTGTTGCCGCTAAAGCAACTACTGGTGTTCCCGGTAAGTTACAATGTGCAGTTGAAATGATTGTTGAATTTGTTGGTGATAGTGTTAAAAGCACTTTTCACGGCCACAATCCTTTAATTGCGCCACTAGCATTAACTATTTTTGTTTGGGTTCTATTGATGAACTCAATGGATTGGGTACCTGTTGATCTATTACCTTGGATTATTAGTTTGGTATCAGGTATCGAAATGTCTAATGTGTATATGAGAGCAGTACCTACCACAGATCCGAACATGACCTTTGCTTTAGCAATAGGTGTGTTTATATTAATTATTTACTATTCAATTAAAATTAAAGGTGTTGGCGGATTCATCAAAGAATTAACCACTCAACCTTTTGGTCATTGGTCTTTATATCCAGTGAACTTTATTCTTGAAATGGTCACCATGTTAGCTCGTCCTTTATCTTTAGCGTTACGTTTATTCGGTAACCTATATGCAGGTGAGTTAATATTTTTACTCATTGCGACCATTGGTTTATACCAATTGCCAGTACACTTTTTATGGGCTGCATTCCACTTATTAATCATCCCATTACAAGCGTTTATTTTCATGATGTTAACTATTGTATATCTTAGTTTAGCTCACGAAGATCACTAATTTTCAACTTAACTTTAACTTTAACTTTAAAATAACCGGAGATAAATATGTTATATATCGCTGTTGCTCTACTAATCGGTCTTGGTGCTTTAGGTACTGCGATTGGTTTTGGTCTTCTAGGTGGCAAATTCTTAGAATCAGCTGCTCGTCAACCTGAACTTGCACCGCAACTTCAAGTGAAAATGTTCATCGTAGCGGGTCTTATCGATGCTATTGCTATGATCGGTGTTGCTATCGGCCTATACCTATTATTCGTTGTTGGCGTTCCAGCTTAATTAAAACCGCGAATTTAAATAGGAGGTACGCAAATGAATATTAATATGACCTTAATCGGTGAGTTAATTGCATTTGTAGTATTCGTAATTTTTTGTATGAAGTTTGTATGGCCACCGATTACGGCTGCCATCGAAGCTCGTCAAGCAACTATTGCTGACGGACTTGCTGCTTCAGACCGTGCCGCTAAAGATCTTGAGCTTGCTCAAGAGAAAGCTACAGCACAATTAAAAGAAGCTAAAGCGCAAGCGGCAGGCATTGTAGAAGCTGCTAAAAAGCGTGAAGTTCAGATAATTGAAGAAGCTGCAGTTAAAGCACATGCTGAAAAAGATAAAATCTTAGCTTCAGGTCATGCAGAAATTGATACTGAACGTAACCAAGCTAAAGAAGAATTGCGCCAACAGGTGGCTATTCTTGCTGTAGCGGGTGCCGAGAGAATTCTTGAGCGTTCAATCGATGCCGCTGTACATAGCGACATTTTAGATAAACTTGTAGCTGAACTTTAGAGGGAAATGAGCTTATGTCTGAATTGACAACCATCGCTCGTCCCTACGCTAAAGCGGCGTTTGATTTTGCTATCGAAGCGAATACAGTTGAAAACTGGTTAGAAATGCTAGTTTTCGCTGCACAAGTTGCTAACGACACTACTATAAAGAGTTATCTTTCTGGTGGCGCGTCAGTAGAACAAGCACAAGACATATTTTTGAAAGTCTGTGATGTTCAACTCGATAGTAATGGCCAAAACTTAATTAAAGTGATGGCTGAAAATCAACGTTTATTGGTGCTACCACAAGTTGTTACTCAGTTTCGTGAATTAAAAGCGGAACATGAGAAAACAGTTTCTGTGGATGTAACGTCTGCTGTTGAATTAACAGCAGAACAAAAAACTACATTATGCGCTGCGCTTGAAAAGCGTTTGGCTCGAAAAGTAAAACTTAATTGTAATATTGATGCAAACGTAGTCTCTGGCTTAGTAATAAAAGCTGGTGACATGGTAATAGATGGTTCAGTACGAGGTAAATTGAGCCGCTTAGCAACAATAATGCAATCCTAACGGGGAACAGAGTATGCAACTGAATTCCACTGAAATCGCTGAACTGATCAAGAGTCGTATTGAACAGTTTGACGTAGTTAGTGAAGCTCGTAATGAAGGTACAATCGTTTCTGTAACTGACGGTATCATTCGTATTCATGGTCTTGCAGACGTAATGCAAGGTGAGATGATTGAACTTCCTGGCAATCGCTTTGCTATCGCTTTAAACCTTGACCGTGACTCGGTCGGTGCGGTAGTTATGGGTCCTTATGCGGATCTAGCTGAAGGCGTTAAAGTAAAATGTACTGGTCGTATTTTAGAAGTACCAGTAGGACGTGGCTTATTAGGTCGCGTTGTTAACACACTGGGTGAGCCAATTGACGGTAAAGGACCTATCGAAAACGATGGTTTTGCACCAGTTGAAATGGTAGCACCAGGTGTAATCGATCGTAAGTCTGTTGATCAACCTGTACAAACAGGTATTAAATCAATCGATTCAATGATTCCAATTGGACGTGGTCAACGTGAACTTATCATTGGTGACCGTCAAATTGGTAAATCTGCAATCGCATTAGATGCAATTATCAACCAGAAAGACACAGGTATTAAGTGTGTATACGTAGCTATTGGCCAAAAAGCCTCTACGGTTGCTAACTTAGTTCGCTCATTAGAAGAACACGGCGCGTTAGATAATACTATCGTTGTTGTAGCTGGCGCTTCTGAAGCGGCCGCACTTCAGTACTTGTCAGCATATTCTGGCTGTACTATGGGTGAATACTTCCGAGATCGTGGTGAAGATGCATTAATCGTATATGATGATTTGTCTAAGCAAGCAGTTGCTTATCGTCAAATTTCATTACTTTTACGTCGTCCGCCAGGCCGTGAAGCTTACCCAGGTGACGTTTTCTATCTTCACAGTCGTTTACTTGAACGTGCTGCTCGTGTAAACGAAGCATACGTTGAACGTTTCACAAATGGTGCTGTAAAAGGTAAAACAGGTTCTTTAACTGCTTTGCCTATCATTGAAACGCAAGCGGGTGATGTATCTGCATTCGTACCTACTAACGTAATCTCAATTACCGATGGTCAGATTTTCTTAGAATCTAACCTATTTAACTCAGGTATTCGTCCTGCTGTTAACGCTGGTATTTCTGTGTCACGTGTTGGTGGTGCTGCTCAAACTAAAATCATCAAGAAATTAGGTGGTGGTATTCGTTTAGCATTAGCACAATATGCTGAATTAGCAGCGTTTGCTCAATTTGCCTCAGATTTAGATGACGCTACACGTGCTCAACTAGAGCATGGTCAACGCGTTACTGAATTGATGAAGCAAAAGCAATACAGCCCATTGTCAATTGCTGAAACAGCTGTATCTTTATTTGCCGCAGAAAAAGGCTTTTTAAATGATATAGCTATCAACAAAGTTGTTGATTTTGAAGATGCATTACGTTTATACGTAAACAATGATCACGCTGAGTTGATGGCTACTATCAATGAAAAAGGCGACTATAACAAAGATATCGAGTCTGGTTTAGCGAAAGCGATTGAAGCTTTCAAAGCCACTCAAACTTGGTAATTTAGTTAACCTTTTCGGAGAATAGTCATGGCCGGTGGTAAAGAGATAAAATCGAAGATCGGAAGTGTAAAAAATACACAGAAGATCACCAGCGCAATGGAAATGGTTGCAGCAAGCAAAATGCGTAAAGCGCAAGAAAGCATGGCTGCCTCTCGTCCATACGCTGAAAATATGCGAAATGTGATCGGTCACATCGCGCTTGGTAATTTAGAATTTCGTCATCCATATATGGTTGAACGTGAAGCTAAGCGCGTAGGTTATATCGTTGTCTCAACAGACCGTGGTTTGTGTGGTGGTTTAAATATTAATTTATTTAAACAAGTACTTGCTGATGCAGGTAAACACCAAACAGCTGGTGCCGAAGTTGAATTTGCCGTAGTGGGTTCTAAAGCTACGTCATTTTTCAACAATATGGGTGCTAAAGTTGTTTCACAAATTTCAGGATTAGGTGATAGCCCATCGCTAACCGATTTAATCGGTAGTGTGAAGGTTATGCTAAATGCCTATGATAATGGTGAGATAGACAGATTGTTCATTGTATATAACAAGTTTGTTAATACCATGACGCAAAAGCCGACAATCGATCAACTTTTACCTTTGCCTAAGTCAGATGATGACGCTATTAAGCATCGCTGGGATTATATATACGAACCTGATGCTCAAGCAATACTTGAACATTTATTGGTACGTTATACAGAATCTCAAGTATATCAAGGTGTGGTTGAAAACCTCGCATGTGAACAAGCCGCTCGTATGGTTGCAATGAAATCTGCAACTGATAATGCGGGTGACCTAATTGATGATTTACAATTGGTATACAACAAAGCGCGTCAAGCAAGTATTACTCAAGAATTGGGTGAAATTTGTGCTGGTGCAGCAGCGGTATAAGCAAAGGTTCTTTGTTTATTTTATTAGTAAATAAGAGCACAAGATTAGAGGATTAAACATGAGTACAGGTAAAGTCGTCCAAATCATTGGCGCAGTTGTGGATGTAGAATTTCCACAAGATGCTGTACCTCAGGTATATGACGCGTTAAATGTAACTGAAGGTGACCTTTCAGGCTTAGTACTAGAAGTACAACAGCAATTAGGTGGTGGTGTAGTTCGTACTATCGCCATGGGTTCATCAGATGGTTTGCGTCGTGGTCTGAACGTAGAAAACACAGGTAATAACATCCAAGTACCAGTAGGTGTATGTACATTGGGTCGCATTATGAACGTATTGGGTGAGCCTATCGATGAAGCTGGCCCAATCGGCGAAGAAGAAAAGTGGTCAATTCACCGTCAAGCGCCAGCCTATGCTGACCAGGCGTTGTCAAATGAACTACTTGAAACTGGTATCAAAGTAATAGATTTAGTTTGTCCATTCGCTAAGGGTGGTAAAGTAGGTTTATTCGGTGGTGCTGGTGTTGGTAAAACCGTTAACATGATGGAACTTATTCGTAATATTGCGATCGAGCATAGCGGCTACTCAGTATTTGCTGGTGTAGGCGAGCGTACTCGTGAAGGTAACGATTTCTATCATGAAATGAACGATTCAAATGTACTTGATAAAGTATCACTTGTTTACGGTCAAATGAATGAGCCTCCAGGAAACCGTTTACGTGTTGCCTTTACTGGTTTGACAATGGCTGAAAAATTCCGTGATGAAGGTCGTGACGTATTATTCTTTGTTGATAATATTTACCGTTACACCTTAGCTGGTACTGAAGTATCTGCATTGCTAGGCCGTATGCCATCAGCGGTTGGTTATCAACCAACACTTGCTGAAGAAATGGGCGTATTGCAAGAGCGTATTACTTCAACGAAGAAAGGTTCAATCACTTCAATCCAAGCGGTATACGTACCAGCAGATGATTTGACTGATCCCTCTCCAGCTACTACTTTTGCTCACTTAGATGCAACAGTTGTATTGAGTCGTGATATTGCTTCGCAAGGTATTTACCCTGCAATTGACCCACTAGATTCTACTTCGCGTCAATTAGACCCGTTAGTAGTTGGTGCTGAGCATTATGAAACAGCTCGTGGCGTTCAATCAACATTACAACGTTACAAAGAACTTAAAGATATCATCGCCATATTAGGTATGGATGAGTTATCTGAAGAAGATAAATTATCGGTGAATCGCGCACGTAAGATTCAACGTTTCTTATCTCAACCGTTCTTTGTTGCTGAAGTATTCACCGGCTCTCCTGGTAAGTATGTATCACTTAAAGACACAATTAGTGGCTTTAAAGGACTACTTGCAGGTGAGTATGATGATTTACCTGAGCAAGCTTTTTATATGGTTGGTTCTATTGAAGAAGCAGCTGAAAAAGCTAAAAACATGTAATGAAGGCTGGTGATTAACATAAGTTAGTCACCTATTAGGAGGTCACATGGCATTATTTTCTGTAAATCTGAATGTTGTTAGCGCTGAAGAAAGTTTATTTTCGGGTAGCATTGAATCATTACAGATCACAGGTAGCGAAGGTGAACTAGGCATTATGCCTGGTCACGCACCTTTGCTGACCTCACTAAAACCTGGTATGGCAAGAATCGTTAAAAAAGGTGGTGATGAAGAAATCATTTATCTTTCTGGCGGTATGCTAGAAGTTCAACCAAATAACGTTACTGTATTAGCGGATATCGCGGTACGTGGCGCTGATTTAGATGAACAAGCTGCACTACAGGCTAAAGAACGCGCAGAGAAACACTTGAATGAACATGGTAATGATGTTGATTACGCAGAAGCCGCAGCTGAACTAGCTCGTGCTGTTGCGAAATTACGTGTTATCCAAGCGATAAGTAAAAAATAACCTCCGCGTTTAACATTAAGTTTTAGTGATAAAAAAAAGCGACTTTTACTTCGGTAAATAGTCGCTTTTTTATTACTGTTGAAAAAATACTTACTTGACTACTCTACTTAGCTGCTTAATTCATCCCGTCCTACTATTATTTTAACCCTAGATCACTGTTTGAAGACAAAAATTGCTAGCTTAAATAAGAAAAAAATTATAGAAAAATTTAAAATTGGCTAGAGCCATAGGGGGGCATCTAACTATAAATATTTTTTGAAAAGTTGAATTTGTACGAAGAAAGTACTATATAGGTATGTAGTAAATAGGTATGTAGTAAAATCATAGTGTTGACATTATTTAAGGGGTAAATATGTATCACAAGCGTATATTTTCACTTCCACAATATTTTTTTAAGGCTTTGAAATATTTGGTCTTTGTCTTAATTTTTACGTTCACTGCTACTGCTACTGCTACTGCTAGTGAAGAAGACGATGCTTTAGCAAAAGCACAAGCAGATATGAACGCAGAGGTTTTCTCTAAACCTTTTCTTGCTGAACGACCAGAAGAAGTCAACTCCTATATCAAAAGCATGTTGGAAAAAAAGCTTAAACCGCCTGAGTATAGTGGCAAATATTGGCGTCGAGGTTACACATGTAGAGATTTATTACGTCATAACTGGACCCAATATAGAAACTGTCAATATTACTATCGTTATCATGGTCGTTATTATTATTAGAAAAATTGCATTTATAACAGAGCTGTAAATTTAACTATATTAAGGAAATATTATGAAAAAATGGAAGATGTTGCTCAAATTCAGTTTTGTAGGTTTAATTATTATCACACTGGCGAGTTGCTCGGCAATCCATACCTCAGTGGCTAAAAGAAACTTAGATGTACAAACAAAAATAAGTACATCTATATTTGTTGATCCTGTACCAGCAAATAAAAGAAAAATTTATCTAGAGGTTAGGAGCGCGGTAATGGAGTTTGACCGTGTTTCATTTCGAAAAGCACTTTCTAACCAATTAGTTAATAGTGGTAATGGCTATACTTTGACAGATAACCCTGAGAAATCTCAGTATAGGATGAGTGTTTTTGTCAGAAACTTAGAGAAAACTACACCTGAAGCGGCAGCATCAGCATTAGGTGCTGGTTTTCAAGGTGCAAGTATAGGTGCGGTAGCATCAGCAGCTACGGGTGGATCATATCGAGATGCAGCAGCAGCAGGTCTTGTTGTTGGGTTAGCTTCAACGGTTGCCAACGCTTTTGTGCAAGATGTGGTGTATTTACTTGTTGCTGACATACAAATTAAAGAGCGTGCTAAAAAAGGCATTATTGTTCGTCGTGACTCAAAAGTGAATATTAAAATATCTGAAGATGGCGCAACCACTCAAACTTACTCTGAGGCAACAAATCTGAAAGAGTATAGAACTAGAGTGGTGACTACAGCAAATAAAGCTAATTTAGAACTTGAAGAGGCGCAGCCATTAATGTTTGATAAAACAGCTTATGCAATGTCGGCATTCTTTTAATGGTTGAGCCGGTATAAACTAGTTATATCGATAAGGACCCTGTAAAAAAATCTGTTACAGGGTCTTGATAAACCAAAATTCTTTTGAAGCGTTGTGGCTTTTTATGACTTAACTATAATTTACTACGATTTAACTATAACTAAATTTTTGCTGACAATTGTACTTTTTTTAGTAAAGTATATAAATCGTCTTTTAAATGTAAACGAGCTAGTTTTTGTTGTTCTAAATAGGCATCTGATGTTGGCTCAACACCAACTTCTATACGGTGAACTTCTTGATCTAACTGATGATAATCTTTAAATAAACGGGCAAAATGTGCATCGTTAATTTTTAAGTGATGGATTTCTTTTTCTAACTCTGGAAATTCATGGTGTAAGTCGTGTTTTTCTATCATTAGGGTTGCTCCTATTTAGCACAATTAATACAAGTATCGATATAAGGTAATATTTTCAAACGCTTGGGATGGATAACTCCATTGCATTGGCTGCAAAAACCATATTCTTTGTTTTCAAAACGAATTAACGCTTGGCTGATTAAGCCCAGTTCAATTTTAGCTTCGAGATGAATTTCATTGAGCACTTCGTTATTTTTGTTTTCGCAAGTCTGTTCAGAAAAATCTTGAGAACGACCTTTTCTAAAGTCTGCTTCAATTGCACTAATACGTCGTTGAAGTTCATATTTCTTCTCTAATAAGCTACTTAGAATTTCTTTATTCATTAGCATTCCTCCTCAAGCCTCAATTCATTTTAAGCCTCTAGTTGCTAACTGTTTTGATCTAGCGCAATAATTTGCTTAAGTTTTTACATTACTTAAGGGGTAAAACTTATTCAGCTAATGGCGACCCAAGGCATTATTTTTCGACTAAATAACTGGGTTTTTTGTTAGTGAGTAGCTAAACTAAATAGCCCAGTTCTCATCAAGAAAAAAAATGGTTCACAATAAAGTCTCGTGGAAAAACAGTCAGCAACAATACGGCTTGCTGAGTAAATTACTACATTGGCTCTCGGCATTAACGGTTTTTTCGTTATTTGCCTTAGGTTATTGGATGGTCGAGTTAAACTACTCAAGTAAATGGTATCAATTAGCCCCGCATTGGCATGAAAGCGTCGGGATACTTTTATTAATGGTAACTATATTCAGATTGTTGTGGCGTCGTATTGCCGGCTCTCCCGGTGCAATAACTAGTCATAGTGCTTTTGAGAAAAAAGCCTCAGCTTTAATGATATTTATTTTGTATATTACGTTGTTTACTGTTTTGATTTCTGGTTACTTGATTACAAGTGCTAACGATAAAGCTATTGCTGTTTTTGATTGGTTTAAGGTTATACCATGGGTGCTGGAGATAAAAAACCAGGAAGATATTGCAGGTGTGGTACATTATTACCTAGCTTACGGCATAATGATTTTCGCACTATTACATGCATTAGCTGCCTTAAAACACCATTTTATTGACCAAGATGTCACGCTAAAACGTATGACTAAAACCACAGATAAATAATTAAAGGAACTGATATGAAAAAAAAATTACTTGCTAGCGCTCTATTAACCTCGAGTTTACTAATACCAGCTTTAGCTGCTGATTATGTTATTGACACTAAAGGGGCACATGCCTCAATTAATTTTGCAGCGAGTCATCTTGGCTTTAGTGTACTTGCCGGCCGATTTAACGACTTTTCAGGTAACTTCTCTTATGACAAAGATAATGTTTCTGCAGCTAAAATTAAGGTAATTGTAGATACCTCAAGTTTTGATTCAAACCATACTAAACGTGACAAGCATGTACGTTCAGATGATTTTTTAGATGTTAGTAAATATGCACAAGCGACATTTATTAGCAGTAAAGTTGAAGATAAAGGTGATGGTAAACTTGCCATAATAGGAAGTTTTACCATGCACGGTATTACTCACCCATTAACTATTGACGCCGTTAAAATAGGTGAAGGTGATGATCCTTGGGGTGGTTATCGTGCCGGTTTTAGCGGTACCGCCACTATCGCTATGGCAGATTTTGGTTTTAAAAAAGATTATGGCAAAGTGGATCTAACTTTACATATTGAAGGTATTCGCCAGTAATAAATAAAGTTGATTGAAAAAGGGCCATGTGCCCTTTTTTTTCGCTTAAATTTTATAACCGCTTAGGTCAATTTCATCAACCCAATTGGGTTGTTCACGAGATAACAATAACGCGAGTTAACACCGATATTTTTACGCTATCGGCTGCCATTAATACTGCTATATTAGGCTTATATAATTACTCGCTGAAGGTAAACTCTTTTGGTGGTGTTAATGCCAGTAAATGCTGTACAAAGTAATCCCAGCGTTTACGCATCATATACGGCTTTCTGGCAAAGCCATGACCACGGTTTGGTAGCATCAGCATATCAAAGTCTTTATTAGCGGCAATTAACGCTTCTACGACAATTAGAGTGTTATATGGCGGTACATTGGTATCAGTTGTACCATGGGCAATCAGTAGCTTACCTTTTAGGTTTTCAACGATTAATTGATTTGCTTGGCTGTCATAGTTAGTAGTGCCATCTTCCTTTTTTACTAACATACCATGATATTTTTCACCCCATTCATCCGCATAGTTTCTATTGTCATGATTACCTGCTTGTGAAACAGCAACTGAATAAAAGTCTGGATAAGTTAACAAGGCGCGTGTTGAAGCAAATCCACCACCTGAATGGCCCCAAATGCCAACACGGGTGCTATCAATCCAGTGATATTTTTTTGCTAGTTGTTTAATGGCTGACACTTGGTCCGGAATGCCACTATCACCCATGTTTTGATAATAAAATTCATGGAAGCTTTTTGAACGACCAGGTGTACCTAAAGCATCAATTTCGATAACAATAAAGCCAAGTTCAGCAATTGCTTGGTTATCACCTCTAGCGCTTCTAAAATGACGACCACGAATACTACCGACTTGTGGACCCGGGTATAAATAATTGACCACAGGATAAGACTTACTGGCGTCAAAATCGCTAGGTTTATACATTAGCCCATAGATGTCATGCTCATTATTACGGTCTTTAACAATAAACGGCGTAGGCGCTTGCCAACCAGTATCGCTAAGCTTAGTAATGTCCATTTGTTCGATGATAAAACCAGACTTACTGTTAGTGCTGCGAACAAAGCTGGTTTCTGGCTGGTTTGGTGTTGAGACTCGATCTAAGAAATATTCAGCATTGCTACTCAAGGTAATACGGTGATGTTTTTGCTCAGGGCTTAATAAGGTAAAATTTGAGCTATCTTTGTTAATACTATAAAGGTAATGAAAATAGGGATCTCCAGCTTCTTTACCCGCGGCAGAAAAAATGAGTTTCCCTGTTTTTTCATCTACATTGAGTAATTCTAAAACGGTCCAATCGCCCTGAGTTATTTGATTTTTAATTTTACCGGTTACGGCATCAACTAAATATAAATGGCCCCAATTTGAGCGTTGAGAAAACCAAATAAACTCATTACTTTGATCTAGGTATTGCCAACTAATAGCACTAACACCTGACTCGAAAAAGCTATCGGCAGTTTCAGTTAACACTATACGCACTTTACCGCTTATAGCATCTGCTATTTTTAAGCTTGCAGTTTTGTGATCACGTGTTGATGAGACAAAGGCAAAATGACTGCTGTCACTCGACCAGTCAACGTCTAACAAACTACCATCACTACCAGCAACATGGTCTGTTATGGTTGATCTGTGATCATCGGCAGGCATATCTAGCACCACTACATTTGCTTGTTCAATATCAATTACCACACGGTGAATTTTGAAGATGTGTTTATCACCCGGTAATGGATATTTCCAAACATCGATTTTAGGGTGACCAACTGCGGTAGACACTATAGCCATTTCACCAACGTTTCGGCTGTCATGTTTAAAGGTGGTGAGTTTTTTCGAATCGGGTGACCATTTTACTACCGGCTTGTCACCGCGAACCCAACCTGCATTATTGGTGGCGTAACCAAAGTTTGCTATCCCGTCAGTGGTTAATTGTTTCTCGCTATTATCATTAAGGTTACGCAGCCATAAGTTATGGTCTTTAATATAGACTGCCAGCTTGCCATTAGGCGAAACTAACTCACTATTTTTAATAGCAATTTCATTCAGTTGACATAAGTAATTTTCAATATTACATTGGTATAATTTATCATCTACAGTCAGCGTAATTATTTTTTCACTTATCAGTTCAAAGCGATTAAAAGGTAAGTTTTCTGGTTTTATTTCTTGTTCAGTAAGGCGAGCTAAGGCGCGGGTAAGTTTTTGATGATCGAAGGCCAATTTCTTTTCTTTTGTTACTGCGTCCAAGATAAAAAATTGTTTGCCATGCTGGGTTTGGCTGCTATAAATCAGCTTGTTGTTTTCAGTCCAGCTTGGATACTCTACTGTGCCAACAACTAATTTTTCGGTGTGTTTGCTCAGTTGACGTTCAGCTTGTTGGTATTTTTCAATGTTGAGTGATTCAGCATTAACACTAAAGGCTAGGCATGCTAAAACTGTGCTTGATGATATAGATTTTATTTTTGAAACCATGAATAACCTTGATTTTATCAGTTATAAAAATAGGATTTTTAAGATGCTATCATTTCTGATAACTTTACTGTGGAGATTTTCGACCAAGTGAATATTGATTGCGATAACTAACCGCTAACTTGCCGTTAATTCATTGATTTTTACTTTATGTAGACTAAAGTCTAGGCTATTTTTTGTCAATTTTAGACTTAGGTCTAATTTATAAACTAACGCTGACTCTCTACTGTTACTAACATAATAAATAGCTTTGATTAAAATTCGATCAAAGTGATGAAATAGAGAGTGATATGCCGAACTTGTTTAATCATAGTGATCATAGTGGTCAACAAGCACAATTGTCTTGGTTGCAATCGAGCAATGGTGAATGGTTTTATTTCAGAGACAAAAATTTTATTAATGAAGATACGCTATTAGCTCGCGAGCAAGATTATATCTGGTTAGTTTCACAAGCTACTTCCGCTGATAAAGTCAGTGGTTATCGTGTGGCTAATCAAACAATAGAAGAGTTTATTGAGCAATTAGCCGATGTTAATCAGGTTGTTGTGTTTGGCGTTCCTCATGAGAAGAAAGGTAATGCGATTCATGTTTATGTTGAGTTAAATAACCCAGCTACTGAATTATCGACACTATCAAACACTATTAATGCAAAACTTGCCAGCTGTTTGGGTGACTTTGCTCAGGCTGATACCATCAAATTTGTTGATCAATTACCGATTACTCACAACAAAAATGTTTCTAGAAAAATATTAAAATCTCAAAATATAACCATGAATTACGCAGCATAAAAATTATAAAAAAAACGATAACGGTTTCTAATTTTTATTAAAAATACGCTATCAAAAATTAAAACGATAAAAACACGACCAGAGCATATCTTTTGTTGCTCTAAGATCAATAACACACGGGGAAAGTAAAAATGTTTAATATGAAAAAGCTTTTATTAGCAACAGGTCTTTTGGCTATGGCCGGCAGTGCAACTGCTGGTTATGAAATTAAATTGTCAGACAAAGATACCATTACTTTTGGTGGTTATGTCAAACTAGACGCACGATATGTTGACGGTAACATTAACAGTATCACTAATGATTATTGGGTCGGTGCAGGTAACGTTGGCGATATTTCTCGAACTAGCCTTCGAGCAACAGAAACGCGCATTAATACTAAATATGTTCATGGTGATGTAACTGGCTTTATTGAGTTTGATCTTCATGGCGGCGGTGGTAATGAAATTGTTTCAAACTCATCAAATCCAAGATTACGTCACGCATTTATCAAATATAAAAATATTCTAGTTGGCCAAACATGGTCAACATTTGTTAATACCAGTGCTTTAGTTGATGGAGTCGATTTTGGTGGCCCGCTTAATGCTTCTGCGTTTATTAGACAAGGACAAGTACGTTATACCCAAGGCAATTTTCAAGTTGCCTTAGAAAACCCTGAATCTGACAAAGGTGATTCAAGTCAAGATTCTATGCCTGACGTTGTTGCTAAGTATACCTTTAATGGTGACTGGGGTAATGTTTCTGTTGCGGGTTTAGCTCGTCAATTAAATACTGTTGGTGGTAATTCTGAGTCAGCATTTGGTTACGGTATTTCAGGTAAAATCAACACGTATGGTAAAGATGACTTGCGTTTTCAAATACACGGTGGTGACACCGGACGTTACGTTGGTGTAGTAGCTGCGCGTGATTTAGTGGGCGAAAAAGTAGAAGAATCAAAATCTTACATGGTCGCTTATCGCCATTTTTGGAGTGATGATATTCGCAGTACTGCATTTTATGGTAAAACAACGACAGAAGTTGCTGATACCGATAGAAGACATTGGGGCGTTAATCTCTTTAAAAGCTACACCAAAGAGCTTTCATTTGGTGTCGAAGTAGGCAACTTTGAATCTATAGATCAAAATGCTGATTCAGATTACGTACAATTTTCAGCTAAATACGTGCTTTAGTTTAACATCTTATGTTAGTTAACCTCCCAACCGAGGTTGTTTTGGGGAAGCTTCTGGCTTCCCCTTTTTTTATGTTCAGGATGAAAGGTATGTCATGATCACATGGATGTGAAAGAATGACGATGTTCAGGATGAAGGGTATGTCATGATCATATGGTCGTTTCTTGCCATCTCGATAATTGCTCCTGCATTACTCTAATGACTTACGTCTATGTAAGAACATGGCATTACGACATTAATGCGCCCATGCATGTCGATGTTCAGACCATCCATGGCTTCACGGCATGAGTGCATTATGCATCCCATTCATAGCCATCCGGTAATTGCTCCTTGCATTACTCTAATGACTTACCTCCATATAAAAATATCCACCTTGATGAATATCCATCTTGATTTAGCCGTTTCTGCTATCTTTATGGCGCTTGTTTTTAACTGATAACTTATAACTGACAGCTAATAACTATTAACTTAACAATAAGTTAATAGTTATTTTTTTAGGTTGGCAAAAGCGTCAGCAAAGGCATTACCCATAGCGGCATTATTTGAGGCTTTTGGTTGCTGTGTTTTTGCCTTATTTTTGCTCTGTTGTGGTGGTTTAGCACTTTTGTCGTTAGCTTGTGCTTTTTGAGACTGTCCTGAAGGCTGACTTTTTGTTTGTGCTATTGTTTCATCTAAACGCATAGTTAAACTGATACGTTTGCGTTGTGGGTCAACTTCCGTCACTTTAACTTTGACCACTTCACCGGCTTTGACAATTTCATGCGGGTCACTGACAAACTTATCGGTCAGTGAAGAAATATGCACTAAACCGTCTTGATGCACACCCACATCAACAAAAGCGCCAAAATTCGCTACGTTAGAAATAACCCCTTCGAGTATCATGCCCACTTTAAGGTCGTTAATGGTATTAACACCGGCTTGAAAAGTGGCGGTTTTAAATTCTGGACGAGGATCACGACCGGGTTTTTCTAATTCGCTAATAATATCTTTAATGGTTAGCGCACCAAAAGCATCGCTAGTTAAGCTGTCGATATTAATTTTTTCTAGCGTTGATATATTACCCATTACTTGACTGATATCAGTGTCGAGTTGTTGTAATATTTGCTCAACTAAGCGGTAAGTTTCAGGATGAACGCCTGAATAGTCTAGCGGGTTATTACCCTGGCTTATGCGCAAGAAGCCTGCGGCTTGTTCAAAGGCTTTTGGTCCTAAGCGAGCGACTTTTTTTAATTCATTGCGATTGTTAAATCGGCCGTGTTCATCGCGAAAACTAACGACATTATTTGCCATAGTTTTGTTTAAACCTGAAACCCGTGATAACAAAGCGGCAGAAGCACTATTTAAGTCAACCCCAACAGCGTTAACACAATCTTCAATAACATTGTCTAAGGTTTGGCTGAGTTGGCTTTGGCTGACATCATGTTGATATTGACCAACACCAATGGCTTTGGGATCTATTTTCACTAGCTCTGCCAAGGGGTCTTGTAAGCGGCGTGCAATAGATACCGCACCGCGAATTGACACATCTAAATCGGGAAACTCTTTGGCGGCAAATTCTGATGCTGAATAGACTGATGCGCCGGCTTCACTGACAATCACTTTGGTGGGCTTATTAGTTGCTAACTTAGTAATAACATCGGCGATAAGCTGGTCACTTTCACGTGAAGCCGTGCCGTTACCTATCGCGACTAATTCTACTTTATGTTGTTGGCATAAATTAACTAAAGTACGTACTGATTTATCCCAATGATTTTGTGGCGCATGAGGAAATATAGTCGCCGTTTGTAATAATTTACCGGTAGCATCAACAATCGCCAATTTACAGCCGGTTCTAAGACCGGGATCTAAACCTAAGGTTGTTTTTGGCCCTGCTGGCGCCGCCATCATTAAGTCGTTTAAATTACGTGAAAAAACCTTAATCGCTTCAATTTCCGCTTGTTCGCGTAATTGACCTAATAATTCTGTTTCCAAACTTTGGCTTAACTTTATTTTCCAGGTTGTTTGTACCACTTTAGTTAAAAATGTTGCCGCAGCTTGCCCAGTTAAGCGCAAATTGAAATGCTCGGTGATCAGCTGTTGTGCACTTGAAAAAGCCCCTTCTTGGCCGGGGTCGACATCAATACTTAATGATAATAATTTTTCATTACGACCGCGTAACATAGCAAGCATACGGTGTGATGGCACCGACTTTAATAATTCGGAATGCTGAAAGTAATCACGATATTTTGCTGCGGCTTTATCTTTGCCTTTGATTAATTTACTGCAAAGGTGTGCTTGCTTAAGTAAATGACGGCGTAATTTTTGAATTAAATTAGCGTCTTCGGCAAAGCGCTCTACCAGAATATAGTGCGCACCTTCAAGTACTGAATTTTCATCAAGAAAGCCTTGCTCTTTATTGATGAAGGCTTGTGCTTCCTGTTCAGGGTTAAGTTGCCAATTATTATAAATTTTATTGGCTAAAGGCTCTAAACCCGCAGCAATCGCAATTTGCCCTTTGGTTCTTCTTTTCGGTTTAAAAGGTAAGTAAAGATCTTCTAAACGAGTTTTATTGTCGGCATTATTGAGGTCAGCCGCTAACGCAGGGCTTAATTTACCTTGTTGCTCAATATTGGTCATAATAACTTTTCGACGATCGGCTAAATCTCGCAAATAAACTAAGCGTTGCGCTAAGTAACGCAAATGATTGTCATCAAGCCCTTGAGTGACTTCTTTTCTATAGCGAGCAATAAAAGGAACCGTTGAACCTTCATCTAATAAGTTTATAGCCGCATTTATTTGGCTGGTTTTTACATCAATTTCTTTGGCTATTTGCTCAGCAATGGGGGTCATCTATACGGGATCCTAGTTGAATAAAAGTGGGGTGTTTACCGTCTATTTGTTGCACATAGTATATACCCAAACGCTCGCAAGGTGCGATATACCGGCTAAGATTTTTTCTTGTCAGCGAGAAAAAACTATACAGGTTAAGCGCTTAATATGTTTTTAATAGAGAAGCATTTAATTTAACGTTACAATACTGGCATACGTTAATGCCAAGTTAATCAATTTATGCTTAATGACAACTTGTATTATGTAACTTTATAAAAATAATCGGACAAATTATGGCTCTCTCTGTTGTTATCTTAGCTGCGGGTAAAGGCACTCGCATGCGCTCTGCTTTACCCAAAGTTCTTCATCCCGTTGCTGAAAAGCCGATGGTCTCTCATGTTATTGACGCTGCACGTCAAGTTGATAGCGAAAATATCTACTTGGTTTATGGTTTTGGTGGCGATGTGCTTAAAGCCAAAGTCACGGGTGATGATTTAACCTTTGTAGAACAAAAAGAGCAATTAGGCACAGGTCATGCTGTTGATATGGCATCGCCATTTTTATCTGACGATGAAGATGTATTAGTGCTTTATGGTGATGTACCTTTAACTAAAGTGAGCACATTACAGCGATTAATTGCCGCTAAGCCTGACAATGGTATGGCGTTATTAACCGTGCATTTAGCTAACCCAGCCGGCTATGGTCGTATTATGCGCGATAGCTCAGGCACAGTGGTTGGTATTGTTGAACAAAAAGATGCCACTGCTGAGCAACTATTAGTCAATGAAGCTAACACAGGTATTTTATTGGCCAATGGCGGTGATTTAAAACGCTGGTTAGCCAATTTATCAAGCGATAATGCCCAAGGTGAATATTACTTAACTGACATTATTGCCGCTTGTCATCAAGAAGGTAAGCTTATTGCAACGGCCCACCCTGATAGTGAAATTGAAGTAGAAGGTGCCAACAACCGTGTGCAACTGGCCGGTCTAGAACGCGCGTATCAAATAAGAAAAGCAGAAGCTTTGATGATTGCTGGCGCGAGTTTACGTGATCCTAACCGTATTGATATTCGTGGCCATGTTAGCGTGGGTCAAGAAGTGGTGATCGACGTGAACTGTATTTTTGAAGGCAATGTTGATATTGCCGATAACGCGACCATTGGCGCTAATTGTATTTTAAAAAATTGTACTATCGGCAAAGGTGCTGACATTAAGCCTAATACCATGATCGAAGGTGCCATTATTGGTGAGCTAGCCTCAGTAGGTCCGTTTGCTCGTATTCGCCCCGGCACAGAATTAAAACGTGATGCTCATGTGGGTAATTTTGTTGAAATGAAAAAAACATGCTTAGGCGAAGGTGCAAAAGCGGGCCATTTAAGTTATTTAGGTGATGCAGAAATAGGCGCTAACGCTAACATTGGTGCCGGTACTATTACGTGTAACTATGACGGTGTGAATAAAGCTAAAACAATTATCGGCGCGGGGGCTTTTATCGGTTCAAATGCCTCATTAGTAGCACCTGTTGTTATTGGTGAAATGGCCACAACGGGCGCCGGTTCAGTTATTGTTAAAAATGTTGATGATCATGAATTAAGTGTGGCGCGTGGTAAACAGCGTAATATTGCGGGTTGGAAACGCCCAAGTAAAAAATAACTTTATATTTTTTTATAAGCCTATTAAAATTTATCATGAGAAAAATGCACGAGTTTAACAAGGCGTGCATTTTATTTTTTACCATAACTTATACCCATATCACTCACTTTGTGAGTATTTATACTCGTTAAAATAACTAACAACGACATTATTTATTTCATAGTTAGAACAACTGGTTATTAAATAAATAGTTTATATTGAGCCATTTTCTCTGGCTATAAAATAGCTCAGCCAACGAAGAGAATTCTTATCATCAATGAATTAACGGTTAACGGATAATAAGATTTTAAACACTCATTTACGCTGAAAACCAGATGAGAGTTAATCAATAGTTAAGTAAATTGATGACCGATCTTTAGATAAATATTGTTTTTATTTTCAGCTTTTGTTTTAATAGCTAAGTTTTAAACCGAAACTTTTAAGAGTAAAACGAAAGCAATGTCAAAACGAAATACTCAGCAACGTCGTCACACCATTATTGCCGAGCTAAGCAACCTAGGTGAAGTAAGTGTTGATAGGCTTGCAAAAATGTTTGATACCTCAGAAGTTACTATCCGTAAGGACTTGGCGGTATTAGAAAATAGTGGTTTACTCCTGCGTAGATATGGCGGCGCAGTGCCTTTACCTCATGAAATTATCGCGCCGAAAACAGATAAAGTTTCGAAACGAAAGATAATGATCGCAAAAACAGCGGCATCGCTGATCAGAGACCATAATCGTATTATTTTAGACAGTGGCAGCACAACATCAGCTTTAGTGCGGGAGTTGAATGTAAAACAAGGCCTAGTGGTGATGACTAATTCACTTGCTATAGCGTCTGATTTACATGCGCTAGAAAATGAACCAACATTATTGATGACCGGTGGTACTTGGGACCCGCATTCGGAGTCATTTCAAGGGCAAGTCGCAGAAAGTGTTTTACGCTCTTATGATTTTGATCAGTTATTTATTGGTGCCGATGGCATTGATTTAGCTCGCGGTACAACAACGTTTAATGAACTACTAGGCTTAAGCCGAGTTATGGCTGAAGTATCTCGTGAAGTTATCGTGATGTTAGATTCAGAAAAACTTAATCGCAAAATACCTAATTTAGAATTACCTTGGGGTAAGATTCACACGTTGATCACAGATGCAGATATGCCTGAAAACGTACGAAGTGAAATTATCAAACAAGGCGTTAACCTCGTTATAGCAAGTTAAAAAGGATAGATAATATGTGTGGAATTGTTGGTGCTGTCGCACAGCGCGATGTAGCAGACATTTTAGTAGAAGGTTTGAAACGATTAGAATATCGTGGTTATGACTCTGCTGGTGTGGCCATTGTTGATAATAATAACCAACTTAATCGCGCTCGTCGTTTAGGTAAGGTGCAAGAACTTGCTGATGCATTACATGCTAACCCGATAGTGGGTGGCACGGGTATTGCGCATACACGTTGGGCAACACATGGTGCGCCAAGCGAAGCTAATGCGCATCCGCATATATCGTCAGAAACCATTGCGGTTGTGCACAACGGTATTATTGAAAACCATGAAATTTTACGCACTCGTTTACAAGATTTAGGCTATAACTTTACCTCTGAAACTGACACAGAAGTTATCGCCCACTTAGTGCATCATGAATTAAAATCGACCAATAGTTTGTTAAGCGCTGTTCAAGCGACCGTAAAACAATTAACCGGGGCTTATGGCACTGTTGTGCTTGATACTCGCGACAAAGACCGTGTTGTGGTTGCACGTTCTGGTAGCCCATTAGTGATTGGCTACGGTGTTGGTGAAAATTTTATTGCCTCAGATATGCTGGCACTATTACCCGTGACGCGTAAATTTGCCTTCTTAGAAGAAGGTGATGTTGCCGAAGTTACGCGTTTTGAAGTGAACGTTTTTGATACTAACGGCAAGCCTGTAAAGCGCGAAGCGAAAGAGTCTGCTGTTAGCCATGATGTTGGCGACAAAGGTGAATATCGTCACTACATGCTAAAAGAAACCTTTGAGCAACCTACCGCCATTCGTAATACCTTAGAAGGTCGCTTATTGGGTAACGTTTTAGACATCAATACCTTTGGTGAAGGCGCTGATGATATTTTTCAAAAAATTGAACATGTGCAAATTATTGCCTGTGGTACCAGTTACCATTCAGGTATGGTGGCACGCTATTGGTTAGAAGCCTTAGCTGGCGTGTCATGTAATATAGAAATTGCCAGTGAATTTAGATACCGCCAATCGCACGTACCTAAAAATGCCTTGTTAGTAACTATTTCACAATCAGGCGAAACTGCTGATACTTTAGCCGCCTTACGTTTAGCTAAACAAATAGGTTATCAAGCTAGTTTAACGATATGTAATGTTGACGGCTCCTCATTAGTACGTGAATCTGACTTGGCCTTTATGACTAAAGCGGGTGCTGAAATAGGCGTTGCTTCAACCAAAGCCTTTACCACTCAACTGGTGGGTTTATTAATGATGACCTTAGCGATTGGTCAGCATCACGGTATGTCAAAAGACAAGCAAACCGAAATTGCTCAATCATTAATGACCTTACCGAGTAAGCTAGAAGAAGTGTTAGCACTTGCGGGCTCAATTGAAGACTTAGCAGAAGATTTTGCTGATAAACATCATGCGTTATTTTTAGGGCGTGGTGATCAGTACCCTATCGCGATGGAGGGGGCATTAAAGCTGAAAGAAATTTCATACATTCATGCTGAAGCCTATGCTGCCGGCGAACTTAAACATGGGCCACTGGCGTTAATTGACGCCGAAATGCCAGTGATCGTTGTCGCACCTCAAAACGATTTAATTGAAAAGTTAAAATCCAATGTGGAGGAAGTACGTGCTCGTGGTGGTTTAATGTATGTATTTGCTGATTCAGACGCTAACTTTAGCAGCGATGACACCATGAAAGTGATTAATGTGCCAGTATGTGATGACTTAATTGCCCCTATCGTTTACACCTTGCCGCTACAATTACTGTCTTACTATGTTGCCATCATCAAAGGTACCGATGTTGACCAACCGCGTAATTTGGCTAAGTCGGTGACGGTTGAATAGTTTTCTGTCATGGGGTTAAAAACTCTAGCAGTTAAATAACATTATAAATTCAAAAGCAGATGAGAACATTTTAAAGCAGCCTTAATATCAGGCTGCTTTTTTTGTTGCTGGGATTGAGGGAATCAAAAAAATTAATTAACAAACATCATCAATGTATCTATTTTAAAGAAAATAATACGGTTATATTTGACGAAATAAATGTAGTTCATTGAAAAATCATTCAATCAATGTAATCAAATTTTAGCATTATGCAGGATTATTTTCCGCTATTGTCCGCCTGATTTTTTAGTGATGAATAAGGTTTAGTGAGTATATTTCAGTGCCGAATAAGGTTTATGTTAACGGGGGACTAATGGTGAATGATAAATATTTTGCCACGGCTAATTAACCTGCTTAAGTTGCTGTACTTATTTAAAGCGAAGTAGCGTCAGAAAGAGACTTTCTGGCGGATAAAATTAGTAACATAAATAAAGTGAACTTATGCGATGAGTTGTGTTATGTTTACGATCAACGGCATGGAAAATAACAAAATGCTGTATTGAGTTAAGGGAGTAAACCATTGATAGCGCATCCAGGGACGATAGATTGGAAGCACTCTTGATGGTTTTTTTGTGGCCAAAATTACTGATTTGTTTTATTTTACGAAAATAGGAGGGTGTAAAAGACCAAGGTCAAAAAAAGATAGAAAAATAAAAAATATAACTATAAAAAATATAACTATACTAATACTAGAGGAAGAGAATATGTCATCAACATTTAAAATAGCTACCTTAGCTTTAGCGGTAAATATCGCTTTAGGTACTGCGCCAGCATTCGCTGCTGAAAATGATGCAGATAAAGTCAAAAAAGAAAACATTGAACGTATCGCTGTTGTAGGCTCTCGTGGTGCACCACGTTCAGTTGATAATTCACCGGTTCCTATTGATTTAATTGGCGCAGAAGAGCTAGAAAGATCGGGTAATACCGATATGCTTGAATTGTTAAAAGGTACTGTACCTTCGTTTAACGTACAGAGTAACCCAATATCAGATGCCGCCAGCTTAGTTAAACCCGCTAACCTTCGTGGTCTTTCATCAGACAGTACGTTAATACTTGTTAATGGTAAACGCCGTCATCGTGCTTCTGTTATTGCATTGTTAGGTGGTGGTATTAATGACGGTGCTCAAGGTCCTGATATTTCAGTTATCCCAAGTTCTGCTCTAAAACAAGTTGAAGTTTTACGTGACGGTGCTGCAGCACAATACGGCTCAGATGCTATCGCAGGTGTAATGAACTTCGTATTAAAAGATGATGCAGATGGTGGTTCATTAAACGTACGTCATGGTTCATATTATGAGGGCGATGGCGATACGACTGAAGTCTCTGGTAATATTGGTATGGCATTGACTGAAGATGGTTTTGCCAACCTGAGTTTTCAATATAAAAATTCTGATGCAACAAGTCGCAGTGTACAACGTCCAGATGCAGCCGGTTTTATTAAAGAAGGTGTGCCAGGTGTGGGTGACCCTGCTCAAGTTTGGGGCTCGCCTGAAGTTAATGACGACATCACTATTTTTGGTAATTTCGGTTTAGATATCGGTAACGACCGTGAAGTTTACATGTTTGGTAACTTCTCAGAACGTGATGTTCGTGGCGGTTTCTATTATCGTAACCCTCATACTCGTGGTGGTGTTTATAGTAACGGCGATACCGATGACGACGGCGATAGTAACCTACTGATTGCCGATTTAGATGGTTTAGATACTGGCGGTACTTGTAGTCCCGTTAACGTAACTTCAGCCAATGTATTAGCCCAAGACGACTATATTAATAATGTTGCCAATAACGACAATTGTTTTGCCTTTAATGAAATGTTACCAGGCGGTTTTACACCTAATTTTGGTGGTAACATCGTTGATACATCACTAACTATGGGAACACGTGGACAGTTTGATGACACTTTGTCTTATGACGTCAGTGGTTCTGTAGGTCGTAACGAATCAAGTTATGTTATTTATGACACGTTGAATGCGTCTTTAGGCCCTGAAACGCCACGTGATTTTAATCCAGGTAGACATATACAATTAGAAAAATTCTTTAACATTGATTTAGTTAAAGAACTTGAAGTAGGCATGGATATGCCACTCATTATTGCTGGTGGTTATGAATACCATCAAGAAACCTTTGAAGTTATAGCTGGTGATGAGGCTTCGTTTATCGCAGGTCCATATACAGAGCAAGGCTTTGGTATTGGTTCTAATGGTTTCCCTGGTTTCAAACCAACAGCTGCAGGTTCATTTTCTCGTCAAAACTATGCGCTTTATCTTGATGTTGAAGCACAATACACTGAAAACTTCTTAATGGGCTATGCCCTACGTTTTGAAGATTACAGTACTTTTGGTAATACCACGAATTATAAAATCACCGCACAATATAATGTTACCGATGATTTTTCAGTACGTGGCTCGGTAAGTTCAGGCTTCCGTGCACCTACGGTTGGTCAAGCTAACTATGCTAATGTGCAAACCTCTTTAGATGGCGGTGAGTTAGTTGATTCTGCTTTACTACCAGCGTCTAACCCTATTGCTATTCAGCTAGGTGCAAAAGAATTAACGCCTGAAGAATCAGAAAGCATTTCATTAGGTGCGGTTTGGGAAATAGAAGGTATCCATTTCACACTTGATTATTATAATATTGAAGTAACTGATCGTGTTTCTCAGTCTACTAAATATACCTTAACAGAGGGTGATAAAGATAAATTAAAAGCGGATGGCGTACCAAACGTAAACTCTATTCAACAAGTAAGTTTCTTTACCAATGATTTTGATACTACCACTGAAGGTATTGATTTTGTGGCTAACTATTCAACGAGTTTGTTAGATGGTGAGACCACATTTGGTTTAGCTTATAACTGGAATGAAACAACCGTTGATACTTACACTGAAATCACAGGTGAAGGTAAAGTTTCTCGTTTAGAAAATGATTTACCAAATCATCGTGCAACATTCACGTGGTCACAAAGTTGGGACGATGTCAGTATGTTTACCCGTGTAAACTACTACGGTGAATACCAAGGCGTGCACGTTGATTGGATAGGCTCTGCAGCTGAACCAGGAACAGAAATTGTTGCTGACTCAGAAGTTACTGTTGATGTTGAAGTGAGCTATCACGTTATGGAAGATTTCAAAGTGAGTGTTGGTGCTCAGAATATATTTGACGAATACCCGAATGAGCTTGATTTTGAGCAACAAACAGGCGGCCAGGCAAATAATACCTGGGGTGGTAAGTACTATGAAACTTCACCATTTGGTTTTAACGGTGGTTTCTACTACGTAAAAGCAACTTATAGCTTTTAAGTTACCTATACTGAATGTGCTCTTGGGTAAAGTAGACCTGCCGATTATCTAGGCATAGTTTTACTTACAGATGAATTTTTCAGTGAGTTAATAATCCGAAATCAAGCAATTGATTTCGGATTTTTTATGTTTAACAGCAAAGAAAAGTAACAACTCGTTTTAACTTCACTGTCATTGCGCCGATCAGCTCATTAATCAAACTTCACCATTACAAGGCTTATTTCAGACAGTAAAATAGCCAGCTACTTAGGAAAAACTGTCCTGAAAATGGTAGGAAAAAGATAAATTTCATCAGTAAATACGGTGGTGAATAATGACAGAATAATCAGTACTAAGTCATGGTCACTATGGCTGATAGTTAAGTCTTACTGAAAGTTATAGCGTTTACTCTGTAAATAAGTACGTTTTATAAAAAGGTGGCTATTATTAAGGTGTCTTAGCGATAAGCTAAGACAAAAATATATTAACTCCCGCTAAACGTTATACTTGTTTTGTCTATAATACTTTCACTTAGCGGTAAACTAGCGTTATTAATTCAAATGTAGAATGAAAGATAATGACTATTTATCAGTGAATTAGGTTATTGGTATAAATGTAGTCTTAAGTTGGTGGTGGTTTTTAATTTAATAAACGGAGGGATCTATTATGTTAAACTGGGCGCTTACTTTTTTAGTTGTTGCGACTGTTGCGGCAATATTTGGTTTTAGTGGTATCGCAGGTACAGCCGCAGGTATTGCAAAAACTATCTTTTTTATCTTCGTTGTGTTGTTGGTTATTTCATTAATCGCCAATGCAGTTCGTGGTAAATCACCAAAAATTTAGGGAAAAATTATGACTTTTATAAAAAAACTATCAATTTCACTTATTATATTTATTTCTATGTTCGGCTTAACAGCTTGTAGCGATAAAGAGGCAGAAGAAGCGGGTGAAAAAGTAGAAGAAACAGTTAAAGAAGCGGGTAAAATGACTCAAGGTGCGGGTGATAAAGTAAATGAAATGAAAGAAGATGCTAGTAAGGCTATTGACGCTGCAGGCGAAAAAGTGAATGAAATGAAAAAAGACGCAAGCAAAGCTATGGAAAATGCAGGCGAAAAAGTAGAAGAAATAAAGAAAGACGCTGGTAAGGTTATGGAAAACGCGGGCGAAAAAGTCAATGCCATGAAAGAAAGTGTCAGCAATAAATTTGGTGAAATGAAAAAAGATGCAGGTAACGCCATTGAAGATGCTTGTGAAAAAACAAAAGAGGGTGCAGATGCTAAAGATGACGGTTGTTAATTTATAATATCAGTTAAGTTATAAGTTTAATCTTATTATAAAACCCTCTTTTTAAAGGGTTTTTATTTGGCATTGTATTGTCAAAAAAATATTTAGCATGACACTGCAATATGTACGTTAGTTAATTCATCATAAATATTAGTTTAATGGCGTCATTTTAATTTTTAATGATAAGACTTTGCCATTAAAAGATATAAAGTAATCGTATGCAAAACTAAGCTAGGTTAACAATTCAAGATTATTGAAAATAAAGTCGTCTTTAATTTCAATAATCATATTATCATACTCTGTAAAAGAGAGTATTATAACCAAGTTATTATGCTATTTTGCAACTTTCAACTTTCAACTTTCAACTTTCAACTTTTGAACATTATTGGAATAAATAAGGAAGAAAAATTCCAATATTATCGCGGCTACAAAGTTAGTTCATAACTGCAAGTATTGATGGTCGATAATACCAACCATCAATACTTGCAGTTATGAATTATTAGAGATATTTAAAAATGCCAAATAATTCTAAAATTAAAATATTAGTGTGTGATGACGATGTCAATTCTCGGATGATTCTGCAAGAAATATTCGCCTGCGACAGTATAGAAGTATTAGAGGCTGAGGATGGCAAACGTGCTGTAGAGCAATTTGAAAAACACCAGCCAGCGCTAATTTTACTCGATGTATCTATGCCGATAATGAATGGTTTTGATGTGTGTGAACACATAAGATCTCTGGAAAGCGGACAGCATGTTCCGATCATTATGGTTACTGGATCGGATGATTTGGACTCTATTCATAAATCTTACTCGGCAGGTGCTACTGACTTTATCTCTAAACCTGTTAAATGGGAAATATTAGCACAGAGAGTAAGATATATTCTCCGTGCTAGCCAAGCCTTTGCGGACCAAATGTCACAAAGAAAAGAACTTCATAAACTGGCTTTTTATGATTCGTTAACAGGGCTGCCAAATAGGCTGTTGCTACTGAAAAATTTACAAAGCTTTATAGCCATGGCTCGTCGCAACGACTATCAAGCCGCAATCTTGTATATAGACCTCGATAGATTCAAAAGAATTAACGATACTATGGGACATAGTATTGGAGATAAACTACTGCGTAAAGTCGCTGATCGCCTACAAGAAAATATGCGAGAAAGCGATGTGTTTTCTCGGGGCAGCGCAGAACAATTAATAAGTAACGGTCAGTTATCGAGTTTTGGTGGTGACGAATTTACTATTTTCTTGAGTAAGTTGAGCAATTCAAGTGAAGCAATGCTGGTTGCTGAACGCGTGATTCAAAGCTTCATTAAACCTTTTAAGCTAGAGCAATATGAAGTTGTGATTACACCAAGCATTGGTATTTCTATTTTTCCAGACGACGGTGAGAATGCAGAGTCTTTACTTAAAAATGCCAATACGGCAATGTATTCGGCTAAAGAGGCTGGACGTAGCTGTTTCAAGTTTTATTGTGGTTCAATGAATGCAACAGCATCAAGTCGTCTACAGCTTGAACAAGACCTACGTGTGGCAATTAAGTCAGGTGAAATTGTACCATTTTATCAACCGCAAATTTGTGCTGAAACAGGTAAGATTGTTAGCGTTGAAGCATTAGCCAGATGGTTACCAGCACAAGGAGGTATTATTCCTCCTGATGAATTTATTCCAATTGCAGAAGAAACCGGCTTAATTCACGATTTAGGACTTTTAGTCTTAGAGCAGAGTTGTAAGCAGGCTAAACAATGGCTAGATAATGGTAACGAGGTAAGGATTGCGGTAAACGTATCTGCACACCAGTTTAGACAAATTAATTTTACTCAAACTGTTGCGCAAACACTAAAGCAATATAACTTACCGCCGTCGCTACTTGAGTTGGAGTTGACCGAGTCGGTCATTATGAGTGATGCTGAAGAAAATATTAAGCGCCTAATCGAATTGAAGAATTTAGGTGTTACATTGGCGGTTGACGACTTTGGCACAGGCTACTCCTCGTTAAGCTATCTGAAAAAATTCCCCATTGATACGCTTAAAATCGATCGGGCTTTTATGTGTGATGCTAATTCAGCACCTGACGATATTGCCATTGTAAAAGCCATTCTAGCGCTGGCTAAAAGTTTAAAGCTAGGCGTTATCGCGGAAGGTGTAGAAGAAGTGGAACAAATAGAAATATTAAAGCACAGCAAAAATTTACTGTTGCAAGGTTACTTATTTTCACGGCCATTGGCTGCAAAAAATATTACACCGCTGTTAAATCAGAACTTTACTCATCTTATGCAAAATTATTAATGACGAAATTACAACGCATCGGCACCTTAGCTTACGTAAAAAATAGTATCACGCTTTATATAGATAGTGACCTTGCAGCCAGTACTGTTTACACCAAGATGTTTCTGACTTTACAGTCGCAAGCTTCTGTTGCGGGTATACCGTTGAAAAAAATGGCGTTATCAAGTAATTGTGATAATCAGTCATCAATGCTTGTAGCATGTCAAAATACTGAGCATGCAGAGCAGCTTATAAAGCGTTTTAACCTCAATGTTCAACAAGTATATTGGCTACAAGAGCATCCGCAACTCACAGCCCAGACACAATTACTAAAAAATCATTGGTTTATTGACTGGTCAAATGAGCAAGCTTTGTTACCTATTTTATCTTTGTTAGCACGTAATAACGACATTTATAGCACTCAACAAGATAGCGAGCAGAAGTTTAATTTATTGACTAAATGTTTAGGAGAGTTGGTAGTAACGCTTAGTGCTGAAGGGAAAGTAACCGAACTTAATCCGGCGTTATCGGTAGTACTGGGTGATTCAAGCGCATCTGCAATAGGTAAAAATTTACTTTCGTGTATCAAAATCCCTTCTGATGCGGCCAAGGACCGTTTGCTAAATATCTTATCTGACCTTGAACCCACAGGTGCAATGACAAGGTTACCACCTTTCCCTATTGAGTTAGAAAATACCGTAATAATTGTCGATGGTTTTGTAGGTTCATTACGTAACCACGATAATTTACTTATTATGCGCCAAATCGCGATGTGGCAACGTCAGGAATGGGAAGAACAACAAAAATCGCACAATGAACCCGTAACTTTATTACTCATAAATCCTGATGAGTTCGCTAAATTTAATCAACAACATGGAAGTAAATTGGCCGACCAAGTCTTGGATGAAATTATGCTCAGTTTGACTGATTTATTACGTACAGCTGATTTTGTCAGTCGATATAGCGGTGTGGTTTTTGCGGCACATTTACCTGAGACCAATGAAAAACAAGGTCAAGCACTGGCCGCTCGAGTACGACAAATGTTAGTGAATAAGTCGTTTACTCAGAAAAAGTTGAAGCTAGACTTTAGTTTTGGCATAGCAACACTTGATGCTGAAGAACAGCTCGAAGAGCAATCGCCTTTAAAATTGTTTAGGCGAGCAAATACCGCCTTACAAGCCGCTCGCAGCATAGATGGCGATAAATCAGTCGGTTGGGAACCGCAGTTTGACGCTAACATTATTGCTAATCTTGATCACATAAGTGGTAAGTTTTCAGATGTGCCTAGAGATGACTTTAGGTTACTTTCACTGCAATGGGACTTAATTCGCTTAATTAGCACTACACATTCATTACAAGTTTTTTCAAAGCAAATTTGCCAAATGCTAACCGCAGGAATGCAATGCGAATATGTGGGTTTATATTTAGTTAAAAATCAAGAATTGATTCTGTCGTCTTGCAGTACATCTAAGCAAAATATGGATGTCGAAAGTGTACAAAACTGGGTTAGCACAAAAATACAACTTGCTAGCTTGAATAATTTAAGAGGTAAACCACTTAAGCCTTTCGCGGAATCTTGCCAAGCTATTATAGTGCCCCTGTTCACTCGTAACCAATGCTTGGGTATGATTTTATTACGTTGGCCGTTGAGCGAGCAAAATAATGCTGAAAAATATAGCACGCAATTACAGCAAGTCACCCCAAATTTAGCTGCTGCTATTGATCGTATTGTTCTACACGAAAATGACCAACGAAAAAAAGTGATCACTCATAGCACCATGGGTGATCAGCATGAATTACTTTTTGAATCTGCTGCTATGCGTACCGTAATGCAGGAGGTACAGTTAGTGGCGCCTACCGACGCCTCTGTGTTGATTACTGGTGAGTCAGGTACAGGTAAAGAGCTCATCGCACGACAAATACATAATCATAGCGCGTTAATAGAAAAGCCTTTTATTACTGTAGATTGCAGTACCATAGTTGAACATTTAATAGAAAGTGAGTTATTTGGTCATAGAAAAGGCGCCTTTACCGGTGCGACCAGTGATCAACCGGGCCTGATTGCACAAGCTGACGGTGGGACATTATTTTTAGACGAAGTCGGAGAACTACCGCTTGATATACAATCAAAGCTTTTGCGATTTGTACAAGAAAAAACCTATGTCGCGGTTGGGGATCAACGTGTGCGTAAAGTCGATGTTAGACTGGTATTAGCCACTAACCGTAATTTATTAGCTGAAGTTACTATGGGGCGATTCCGTTCAGACCTTTATTATCGTATTAATGGTTTTACCATCAATCTGCCACCTCTGCATAAACGAGGCGATGATACATTGTTACTTTGTCGTCATTTTTTAGCTAAATTTAGCCAACAATATAAAAAAGAAATTATTGATTTTACCCCAGCAGCAATAAACATTTTGCAAGGCTATTCATGGCCAGGCAATATCAGAGAGCTGCGAAACGCGATAATGCGGGCCGTTATACTTTGCGAGCGAAAATTAATTGACAGTCCACATTTGGATTTCCAACAGCAAGGTGATATTAAAGCATCCGCAGCACATCTGCTTTTGCCTGAGAATGAGGCGTTTACTGATGAAACGAAAGTAAACATGGCGCAATTTTCAGATATATCGATATTACTTAGTCAACTAGTGACAATAGCGCTACAGCAAGCGCGTTTATTTCCAGTCAGTGCTTGGTTGGAGCTGCGGTGGTTAACGGTATGTTTAGTTAAATGGGGCAGCCTGTATCAAGTAGCTTTGCAATTAGACCAGTCTGAATCAACATTGCGACGTCGCTTTACTAAGCTCAATGGATTAGATCTCAAGCTTTCTCAACTGGATGAATTAGCGATTGAATGCGACATAATATTAGGACAACTGCTAACAGGAAACACTAATACTTTGCTTTGGTCTAAAATTGAGATGACATTACATCAAATTGTAATAAAAAAAGAGATCAGCCAACAGAAAAAAGCACAATTACTCAATGTAACTCAGCCTACATTACGTAAAATTTTGCAACAGTTGCTAATTTCATAAAAAGCTATACTTGTTACTTAGGTTAGCACTTAGTACTCGCTTTTTACCTATAGCAAGTTAATAGCAAAAAACTGGAATGTAATTGAATTAATGCTAGGGAATTCAATTGCTTAATTTTTATTTTCCTAGTTAAATATTATACTTAGCTTGGAACCTAGAGAAACTTAGCCTGCATTGCTGTCGAGTAGTCGCCATGCTCTTCATCAAAGTCTGCCGAGTAATATGAACTTGATTCTAAGTCTCATCAGTTTATTCCCACTCAGCATAATTTTAATTATAGCCTCAATTAAGCTTGTCTAAATGTCTCCAGCTTCTCACAGCTCATAATATAAGTAGCCTGTATTTTCTGCGCTATAATATGAATATCTGCAGTCAGGTTTTGCTTTGTATTCGCTTCTAAATTTTTGCACAACTCATACAGCGCTTTTGCTCCAGCATTTCCTGACATGGATTGTAGGGCATGGGCAATGTCAATTACCTTATTTAAATCTACTTGTTCACTTTTTAGCTGTGCTAGTAACTGTTGAATCAAGTTGTCAGCTTCCTGGGTAAATCCATCTAAGACCCGATTATAGAGCTTACTCTTATTAGCATCGCCAATTTTTAAAAGCGTATTGATAGTGTCCATGTCAATTAACTCAGCTTCTGCATTAACTTCATTTTCAATGTCTTTACTACTTAATGCTACAAGGTCATCTGAGCCATTCTTTGGGATCGATACATGCTGTATATGTAATTCGCCTGTACTACCGTGATCACTTACCGATGGATGACTAGGCGCTTCTAGGTAGTGTAGAAGTGTTTGTTCAAGTTCTCGCAATAAAAATGGCTTGGTCATAACACCATTCATGCCTGAATCTAAACATTGTTGGCGTAAGTCATCACCCATACCAGCTGTTAGAGCTACAATAGGAATATTTGGCCAGTTTTTTCTTATGGCAACCGTTGCTTCATAACCGTCCATAATTGGCATTTGGCAATCCATTAAGACTAAATCAGGTTGTCTTAAGTTCACTTGCTCGACGGCTTCCGCACCGTTGTCTGCTAGCCATACTTCACAACCTAGCATTCTGAGCATGCTTGTTGCTACTTCTTGGTTAGTTAAGCTGTCTTCTACCACCAAAATATTGGCAACAAATATCTGATGATTACGGTGGTTGTTTTTACCTGTTTGTTGCTCATGGGTTTTGATTCCCAAGGTTCTATATAAAGTGTTTATCAGGTCATTAAAATGTACTGGCAAATGTAAAATATTGCGTTTGTCATTTTCCTGCCATTGTGAAGAAGGTAATAAGCAGATCCAGTTTGCAAGTGGAATACCCGCGTTAGTAATTGCAGTTTCGTGCTCTGAAAGGCTAATCCAAAGACCATTTTTAGCAGAAGCCAATTGAGCATTAACCCGTTTTACGTGTACTGATTTAATGCCTGATTTTAACAATATATTGGCAACTGAAGTGCCTAAACCGTCATTAAGATTGATCAAATGAACCGTTGGACAATCCGCTATTGGTTCATATTCGATTTCCGAGTTATCCACTGTCGGTAAATCGAATATGAAGCTAAAACGGCTGCCTTTTCCTAGATTCGATTGCACACTAATATTACCACCCATTAAGGTAGATATTTGTCGACAGATAGCTAATCCAAGGCCTGTGCCACCATATTTTCTCTTGGTGGAGGCGTCTGCTTGTGTAAACATTTCAAATACTTTTTGTTGGCGATCTGGTGCCATACCAATACCGGTATCTTCGACACTAATTTCAAAACGACTAAATTGTGTCTCGTTGACTTGTTGACTAGCTTGCGTTTTGTAGCATGGAATGCGCTTAATACTGACATTAACTTCGCCACGCTCAGTAAACTTAATAGCATTACTGGTTAAATTGGCAATGATTTGGCGCAATCTCTCTGGGTCGGCATATACATAAGGTAATGACTCTGGGGCTAGGATGGCATTGATATGCAGTCCTTTATTGTATGCAGATTCACTGAATAAATCACATACTTCCTCTACTATCGTTTCTAGGTCGACTGGTACCGACTCTAGGGTCGTTTTACCTGTTTCTAATTTAGAGAAGTCTAGGATGTTATTTAGCAGATCAAGTAGCAAGATACCTGAGCGATAGACCAATTGCGCAAAATGTTGTTGTTTGGGTTTTAGATCTGAATTTAACAAAACTTCGGTCATGCCCAGTACGCCGTTCATCGGTGTGCGTATTTCATGACTCATAATGGCTAAGAAATCACTTTTCTCTTTGCTGGCTTTGTCGGTTTCTTCCATGCTAGTTTCAAGCTGTGCATTGGCATGGCGTAGCTCTTTGGTACGTTCTTCGACTTTTTCTTCTAGTTTTATTAGCTGCTGCATTTCACGTAGCCGCTTTTGTCGATATCGCCAAATGAAATAAAGTAGCATCAAAATCACTGCTAGGGAGTACAAACTATACGCCGAAAAGGTTTTCCAAGGTGGTGGTAATACCGTGATCGGCAGTGATACACCAACAGTATTCCATAATCCTTGGTTGTTACTGGCTTGAACTCTAAGGGTAAAATCGCCAGCAGGTAGGTTAGTAAATGTTGCCAGTCGCCTGTTCCCAAGATCGATCCAATTTGAGTCAAGCCCTTCTAATTGGTATCTATATTGATTTAAACTGGGTGCATTATAGTCAAGTGCAGCAAACTCAAATGAGATAAAATAGTCTTTGTAATCCAATTCCAAATGTTTAAGCTCTTGGTAAGGTACATCGAACCATACTTGTTCATTGAGTTTTTTAATTCTGACAAGTACCACAGGTGGGATTGTTTTACTGTCTTTAATGTCATTAGGATTAAAGCGTATAACGCCAGCATTACCACCAAAATACATATTTCCTTTGCTGTCCTTAAAACCTGCAGCAAAGCTGAAATCACTTTCCTTTAAGCCTTGATAACTATTAAAATGTCGCATCTCCCCGGATTGTTTATTTAATCTTGTTAAGCCGGCTGTACTGCTGAGCCATAGATGGCCATTATCGTCGTCCAAAATTGCATATATATGGCTGCTGGGTAGCCCACTTAAACTGTCGTAATGGCTAAAATTATTATTTAAATTAGTAATGTCTTGAGGTAACCATTTATTGAGCCCTCCGCCTTGGGTGCCTACCCATAACTGCGCTTTGTTATCTTGATAAAAGGCCCAAGCCATGGGCGCAGACAAACTATCTAGGTTACCTGGTTGATGCTCAATATGATCAAAATCCAAGCTAATAGGGTCAAGTAAATTAATGCCATCTGTAGTGCCGACGACTATTTTACCATTGGACAGCTGATACACTGCTAAAATATAATCACTATTGAGACTTCTGGGGTTATTCTCATTATGGCGAAAATGAATAAATTTCTCGCTACCGACCGGGAGATAATTTAAACCACCACCAAAGGTACCAACCCAAATATTATCTGCTTTGTCTTGGAATATACTAATAACACCATTAAAACTTAAACTTTGAGGATCCTTAGGCTCGTTTACATAGTATTTAATTTGCTCAGTATCGACATCGAGTTTACCTAAGCCAGCACCGCGGGTGCCAAACCATAAGATATTATCGTCACCGTGCACGACCATGACTCTGTCATCAGCTAATGCAGGAACACTGTCTTTATTAATAATTTGTTGTACTTCACCATCGCTATTTAAACGTGTTAAGCCAGCATAAGTGGCAACCCAAATTGCGGACTCTTTTTCCGACGATATGGTTTCAGTAATTCCCAAGATATGATTACTGGCCAAGCCTGTATCAATATGTTGAAAAGGTACTTCTATACTTTTACTTAGGCCATTAAAGGTACCAAACCACATTAACCCTGTTGGGTCTTGTAATATGGACAGAACCATATTGCTACTTAAGCCATCTTCTGTTTTAAAGGAGCTAAATTTGTTTTGCTCGTTCCATATGGCGACACCTTTATCTGTTCCGATCCAAATACGTTGGTCTTGATCTTGAAATACTGTGTATACGTGATTGGATGGTAAACTGTTTTTTTGATTTTCTTCATGCTGCCAAGCAGTAAATGTTAGTCTTTGCGGATCAGCAACAGCAACACCATTATCGGCACTAGTAACCCATAAGCGTTGTTGTCCATCGATAAATAAATTGGTCAAACGATCACTAAAAAATGGTGTGTCTGAACCAGTATAAAAACGTTCTAGTTTTTTAGTCTTTTTATTCAGTTTTAGTAGTCCATTTCCATCAGTGGCTAACCAAATAAAGTTAGCTTCTTCAACAAACGCACTGATAAATATGTTTTTATCGAACTCAGGGAGTAAAGCTTGGGTATTGAAATGTTCAAAAGTCATTTTATCAGGTTGAAAACGACTAAAATTACCATTGTTATAACCTAGCCAAATATCACCACTTTCAGCTAACATCATACTCATGATGTGATTAGATAAAGGCGCAGTGTTAACAAATGCATCACTTTTCAATGTTATAAAAGATTGCTTAGCCGCGTCAAATAAGTTCAACCCACCGCCGTCAGTAGCTATCCATAAACGTTTGTTATTATCTTCTATTACTGCTCGAACATTGTCGGAACTCAGCGAGTCAGGTTTGCGGGGATCATGGACAAACTTTACTAGTTCATAGCCGTCGTATCGAGCTAGCCCTTCTTGAGTGACAATCCATAAATACCCTGTACTGTCTTGAAAGACTTGCCGAATGCTTTTTTGGGAGAGTTGTTGATTAAGTGCTGCGGGGGTAAAAATAAAATTAGCTTTTTGTTCAGCATGCAGCTTGAAACTAAAAAATAATAATATTAGCAGGCAATAAATAGTGTTTTTTAACATACTTGAATTACATATATTTTAATTTAGAAATAGACTAACCCAAAGCGTGTAAAACACCAAACCTTAGACTTACTTACAGTTAATTTTTTACAGTAATATAAACCGACTACGAGTTATGGCTATTGAAAAAATTGATGAAAATTGGTCGGTTGAAATTAAGTGCAGTAATACACTTTTCATTTCTTAAAATCAAATTATGCCCGTTATAACCTAAGGAAATACTTAGTTCATAACAAGCATAATTTAATGATTTATTTCTTATTCATTAATTGCAAAGTTTTCTTGGTTCAATTGAGCTTCGCGCCAAGCAAAACCCTCACGCCATGCAAAACCTTCACGCCATGCAAAACCTTCTTCCCAAACTTCAAAGTCGTAGTCTTGAATGTAGTAGTTACCATCGGCGTCTTGACGCGCAGCGCCCATATAATGTTGTTCACCACTCAAGTCAGCTGCGACATCCATGCCATTATTAGCACAACCCTTGGCTGTTGATTCAACCGCATTTTTCGCATTTACACGGCCTGCCCCTTGATAAAAAGGACTATAAGCAAGTGCACCGTCTGGTGATTGTGCCATGGTAGTACTGCCTAATAGCCGACATTTAACATCGTCAGCACTTAGGTTAGGGTTATTTTGTAGCATTAATGCGACTATGCCGGTTACGACACCCGAAGACTGTGAAGTACCTGACATCATGTATCGGTCTTTAGCCATTAAGTATTGAGGAAATTTAATGGCAGTTTGCATTGTTGAATTACCTAGACTGAACATATGGCCACCTGGAGCGACTAAGTCAGGCTTGATAAAGGCGTCATGCGTTGGACCCTGAGATGAAAATGACAACATTTCATCATCACTGGTGTCTAGTGTATTTTTATCGCTGATGCCACCAACGCTTATGACATAAGGTACGTTAGCAGGAACGCCAACTGTCATGGCGCTAGGGCCAGTATTACCGACAGATGTTACTACCACTATGTCTTTTGCCCATAATGCCATAACCGCTTGGTTTAGTGGATCTTGCCAATAACTTGAACGGGGCTGCGCACCGAATGACATGTTAACAACACGAATATTTAACGCTTTGTGATTATCAGCAATATATTGTAAGCCACGAATAGCATCTGCATAGGTACTGTGACCGTCTGGATGAATAGCTTTTACCACCACTAAGTTAGCGTCAGGTGCGACACCTTGATAGTGACTAGTCATTTGACCATACTCAACCGCCCGATCGCTGTTAGCAATAATGCTAGTTACGTGAGTACCATGAATATTTTCATCGGTCATTTTATGAGGCGAAACTTCAGTGCCGTTTATAGCGTCGTATGCTGCTTTGATTCTAGATTGGTTCGAAGTATTGCGGTTTAATGCTTTGTGAGCACCCCAAAGACCACTGTCGACTACGGCTACAGTAACGTTTTTACCAGTAATTCCCATTTTGTGTAATGCATCTGCACCAATAACATTGACGTAATAAGTGTTGCTGTCACCATCAATACTTTGAGTTTCGTAACCTTCTGCAAGTTTACGGTCACAATTTTCAGCGAAACCCACAGCCATCGAAAAATCGTTGTGCATGTAACTATCAGTACCATTATTTGTAAAAGCTAATTCAACCGTCGCATCTTCATAAGCCTCTAAAAATGCAGTGGCAGGAATATCCGTGGCATTAAGTACTAACTCGCCATTTTGATCTGCTATTACGCTAACAAATACAGGAAGACCATTGATTTTAAGTGTACGTATATTGCCTAATCCTGGAGGCCAATTAAAGGTCATTTTATTGAAATTGACTTTTTGGTCTTTGGCATTATAAATATTCCAGCGGATTTTGTTAGCTGACATTTCAACAACATGGCTGCCGTAAACTTTACAGTTATCGAGTGCACTGGCGCTAAAAACTGCTTCGTTTTTAATGATGGTAATAACGTCTTCATATAATTTTAAAGTCGCTAACTCGTTATCACTTACGTTTACAGCAAGTCCGTTAATTAATGACAGTTCGTGAGTGATAATTCCACCTACACTACCAATAATATTCTTAACACTTAAAAGATCATCACCTTGAATGATCACTTCATTGTGGCGTTCAACCAGGGGATCTAATAAAGTTTTAGCACTGTGTGCGGAGAAAGGTATTGCTGAAATACTTAACATTCCAGCTAACAGCATGGCACTCTTATGAATATATTTTAGCTTCATATGTCGTTTTCCTAAATATCTATATCTTTTACGTATTACCATTAGCGATGCAAATTTCGAGCCACAAACCAAGTGGCTGATTTTATGTGTTTTAATTTAATTTGAAATAAATGACATGTTTAAATTGAAGTTAGTGAGGGTAATTGTTGAATGTTTACAGTAATAATTTACATTCATTTATTTCAAATAAGAGGTGGTTTATTGTTTTTGTTATTTAAATCATGTTGCTAGTAAATTAATATCCCTATCATGTCGAGTGAAAATATCGGATGAAATTTTAAATACACTTTTAGCCACTATAATTATAAAGCTCATTAAGTATGTAAGTTGATGAAGTAATTAATATAAAAATATTCTAAATAGAGTTTTTAATTATTTTGGAATAAACACCTCACGTCATCCGTTATCTCAGTGTCATTAACATAAATATAAACAGACATTAGAGGAAGTAAACATGACTAAATTAAATAAAATAGCACAAGTATTAGTATTAAGCGGCATGAGTTGTTGGGTAAGTATCGCGCAAGCTACTGATATTGAAATTAGCCAAAGCACCAAGATAAACCAACAAACTCAGGCATCTCAGCAAGTTGACTCAGCAGATAATGCTACACAAATATCGACACAATCAGACACCTCAGCTCAGAGCGATAGCCAAGTTAAGGCGAATAGTGAAGAAGAGAACACAGTAGAGAACGCAGCAGAGTCTGCACCAAGCGAATCAACAGCACAGTCGTCAAGTAACACAGGGAATGTTGGCACAGCGCAAGCCTTTGATAACAATAGTCAGTCAATAACTGGCTTATCAAATGACGCGGGTAAAAACATCAATGTCACTTCAGCTACAGCAGCAACCTTGACTCAGTCACTTAGCCAAGTGACAAGCACAGAGTTTCCAACGCTAGCTAAAAGTAATACACCTGAAAACTCTGCAACAGTGCCTGAAACAGGGTCTGAAGCAGCTGTGCCGAGTGAAGCCATGCCAGCGCCTGAAAGTATTGTGTTGAATCCTACGCTTGATAGTGCAAGGTCTTTTACTAACACTTCACAAGTAACGCAGCAACTCATTTTACAGCCTTCTGAGCAATTCTCTTTGCAAGAAATGGCTAATGTTGAAAACATTAGTGCATTAGATACTGCATCAAGCTTGAGTCAGTCACTTAGCCAAGTGACAAGCGCAGAGTTTCCAGCGCTAGCAGAAAGTGCTGCACCAGAAGGGTCTGAAGTAGGGTCTGAAGAAGCTATGCCGAGTGAAACCATGCCAGCACCTGAAAATGTTGCCTTGAATCCTACGCTTGATAGCGCAAGGTCTTTTGCTAACACTTCGCAAATAACTCAGCAACTTTCCCTACAAGAAATGGCTAATGTTCAAAACATCACCGCATTAGATGCGGCAGCACAAACCTCGCAAGCGCTTGAACAAACGATTAATGCCAATGTTGAAGATGCAATCACCTCAAGTACGCAAAGTGCTATCAGTGAAAACGTTAATACGCAAATTACCAGTGCGGTTACTGAGCAAATTAACACCGAGTTGGCGGCTGCAACCGCTGCTGAAGTGGTTAGTACCTTAACAAGCGATTTAGCGTTAGCTTGGTAATTGTTGCCATGTTGAATGTGCCAGTAGCTCTGGCGCTTTTTTTTATTTGAGGTAGTTAAGATGAAATATATATTAAGTGGTTTAAGCTGTGGTTTAAGTTGTGTTTTAAGTCTACATTTAATGGCGGCAACATCAGAGCCTATGACGGTTAACGGCGAAGTTTCTTTAGGTCTAATTAGTCATTCAGCACTGAGTGTTGATGAGCTTGATGAGGTTTCTTCACAGGGAGATAGTGGCCTGCAAAAAACAGCAGCAGTTACTGGTTTATGGAAAGTTAATGATAAAGCGAAAATAAGCGCGGCATATCGTTATAATGAAAAAGACTATAATGAGTTTGATGCCTTCGACCTAACTTTACATCAAGTCAGTCTTGATGCTAGTTATCAATGGCGTAAAAAAGATTTAGGCCTACGTTATGATGGGGCTAAGGCCCAATTAGCTGGCGATAGCTTTTTAACCTTTCACCAAGCCAGTATTTACTTAGGCACTTTTCTTCAACCACAAACTTTTTTACGTACCAGTGCAAAAATTAAAAGTAAAAAATTTGCCGAGATCACTAGCCGTAATGCCGACGCTTTTGGCGCCAGTGCTGAGCTGTTCCACTTTCTTAACGACGGTGACACTATGTTTATGCTCGGCGTGAGTGCGGATAAGGAAACGGCTATAGACCCTGAGTTTAATTATAGCGGTTATGGGTTGAGCACTAAGCTTTCGCAAAATTTTACATTATTTGGTTTAGCGCAAAAAGCCGCCATAGGCTGGCGTTTTCAATCGAAAGATTATCAAACTTATCGTCATGAGGATATGGACAGTCAGCTTGAGTCAAAGGCAGATGAACATAGAAACATTTTTCACGCGCAATGGCAGTTAGACTTCAATAAACACCTCGCGTTGGTCAGTAACCTTGAATATGGCGATTACCGTTCACAACTTGATAGCCAAACGTACAGCCAAACCCTCTCTTCATTGTCTATTAAAGCGCAATTTTAAGGTCTAAAGATCGCGCCCACACCATAAATAGGGTCCTTACCTTCAGGGCCCAAATCTACCGCTAGATCATTGAGTTTACCTAATAAATCCTGCTTATTCTTACCATAAGTTAGCGCTAAACAGGCTAAGGTTGCTGTAACATAAGGGGCAGCAATCGATGTGCCTGACTCCCGGCCCACACCTTGGCCACTTTGCGCTGTGAGTACATTCACCCCTAACGCTGAGTAATCGACATAGTCACCTCTATTTGACCAACGATACGGTTGTTGATATTTGTCTATCGCACTGACCGCGATAACCTCTTGATAAGCGGCAGGATACATAGGTGGAGCTGCCGGCCCTTCATTACCCGCAGCGGCGATAACGATGGCACCTTTTGCAATAGCGGCGCTTAGTACACTCTGCAAAATTTGATTGTCTGGTCCCGCTAAACTCATATTAATCACAGGAACGTTTTGTTCTAACAGCCAGTTTACGCCAGCGATGATGGCTGACAGCGTTGCGCCTTGGGCATAGTCTGACTGCTGATAAAATACTTGCGCGGAATATATTTTACCTTGCGGTAACAGTGGCAACAGTTGTGTGGTTTTGCCAACTAATAAACTGGCAATCACGGTACCGTGTTGCAACGAAGCAGATAAATCATCAGGTAAAAAAGATTTCGCAGTAATATCGGCGTGTTTAAAAGCCTTATGTTTGGTATCAATTGCGCTATCAACCAGACCCACTTTTACCGCTAATTCGCAAGCCGGATTAACGCGGCTTAGTGGCGATACTTTTTCTTTGGCGATGTGATGACGGCTTAAATTTTCATCTACCCGCTGACTTTTTTGACTTTGTGTTTGATACATATGGTTTCTCGCTAAACTTAGCGTGGCTTGCGTTGAGAGTATCTGGCTTAACGCTTGCTTTGAGTCTAAAGCTTTGGGCACATTAAAACGCAGCAGTGCCATAGCCAAACCCGTATAACGCGACTCGGTAATAATCAGCGCGCCATGCTCAACTAAGCGTTTTTTACTGCTATCGTCGGCTAATAGTAGCCATTGTCGCTGAACAGCTCGCCAACCACCTTCTACTTCGACATCAAGCCACAGATTTTTACCTGCGCTGGTGGTTATCGCTAAAGTGGCAGGTAAAGCGTTAAGTTGCTCAGTGCTAACCTTGTTAATGTCGGGTAAGTCACTTAATTCAAAAGGAGCTAGTATCGGCGGTCTATCGAGTTGTCGGGTAATATCGCGGGCGGTGCGCTCTATGGTATTAATTTGTCCTAAAACACCGCCTGTGGGCAATTGTTGGGCAGATGATAAGGTACTAAAAACAGCAATAAATATGGCGGTAAAAGCTAAGGTTTTCATGTTAATCTTGAGCCTCAAAAATAAGCGTGTAGTTAATAAAACGTTTCAACTGAAAATAAATTTCCTTTTTATGGAATAAATTTTTTTTACATACGTCTTCTTAGTAGAGAGGAGTAAAAAACATGAATAATACCATTGAAAATATACTACCAATGCTAAGACGCTTTGCCTACTCATTAACCGGTAATGCCGCAGATGCTGACGATTTAGTGCAAATCACGCTAGAAAAAATACTGAAAAAAGGCGTGCCTGATGAAGTAGATGTCAATAAATGGGCTTTTAAGGTTTGTCGCAATGTCTGGATTGACGAATATCGTGCGCGCAAAGTCCGACAGAATGCCGTGCTTAAACCTGAACTGCAAGAACCACAAAGTGTGAATGAACAGCAAGTATTCGACAGCAAAGAAATGCTTGCACAGGTTAATGTCGCGATGAATACTTTACCCGACGAACAACGCGCTATTTTGTCTTTAGTGGCGGTACAGGGTATGTCATATAAAGAAGTGGCGTCGTCAATGGAAATCCCTGTTGGTACCGTGATGAGTCGGTTATCAAGAGCGCGCTGCGCATTATTAGATATGATAAAACCTGATAGGTTAGGAGCAGACGCATGAAAATCAGCGATGAAATGCTAAGTGCTTTTATAGATGTTGAACTTAGCGAAGCGGCAATGGAAGAGATACGCTGTGCGCTGGAAAGCGATGACGATTTAGTGATGCGTTTAGCGGATTTAGCACAAGCGGATCACTGGGTGGCAGAAAATGCTGCCGTGATTGATAACACACCGATGGCAGACAATTTATTGCCATTAGCGCAAAGCATTGATAAAAAAATAGCGCAAGGGGAAACGGCTGAGTCAGCGGCTGAGTCAGTGAAAAATGTCGTGAGTTTATCCGCTTGGGAAAACTTCAATAAAAGCCTACAAAAGCCTTATGCATTGGCCGCTGGCGTTGCCATGTTATTTGGCGTAGGTACGGTAACCTTAATGCAGTCTCAACAAGCACCGACAGTGATTACTGCGGGTATAACACAAGTGTTAGATCAGCAGCGAAGTGGCGAAATATCGTCAATAGCGCAAGGAGATAAGATCACAGCTAACTTAAGTTTTACTAACCTTGCCGGCGATTACTGTCGCCAATTTCAGCGCGTTAGCGAGCAAACGGCGAGTGTTAATATTGCCTGTAAAGAAAATGGCCTATGGCAGTTAAAAATTACCGAAAAAGTAAAACTCACTGAAAACACCCAAAATTACCGCGCCGCATCTAACCAAGCGCAACTGGATAGCGCTATAGACACGATGATCAATGGACCGGCTATGGACAGTACTCAAGAACAACGAGCCATCGCGAACAACTGGCAAACTGAGCAACAATAATCGAGGTTAAAATGAAAACACTTATTACATTTATATTGATGACTTTATTAGTAACGGCTTGCGCATCTAAGCCTGAATATCGCCCAGCAAACAAAGGCTCAGTCGGCTATAGCGAGCAAAAAATAACCGAGGACAGGTTTCGTGTGCAGTTTAAAAGTGTTTCTAACAGTGTCGCAGATGCCGCGGATTATGCCCTATTAAGAGCAGCTGAACTGACTCAAGCGCAAGGCTATGATTGGTTTGTGATCACCAGTAAAGAAACCTTTGTAGAGTCTGAAAAAGTTCAGCCAGCTTCCTCGATAGGTTTATCGCATCAGCAGCGGGTTGAACGTCGTTGTGGACTATTAACTTGTGAAACTTACCGACGTCCAAGCAGTGAAGTCGGGGTTGCTTTTAGTAGTACGAATACGAATAGCCGCAAAGAAGTGCATAGTATTTTAGAAATTCGTCTGGGCAAAGGCGTTATGAGCAACGAGTCAAGTTACAGCGCTGCAGATGTGATTGAAAATTTATCTAAAAAACTAGCAACAAAGGCTAATTAATTCCTTGGCTATGGTGGGTTAAAAGCTGAAGTAGCATATATTCACTTGAGTAAGCATTTGAAAAGGCCTATTTAGGGCTTTTTTTTTGGCTAATACTGATTGGCTTAAGTCAGAGAGTAATGATAATTGAGTATAAATATCCTCGCACCCAATTACTCAGGCGCGAGGATATGATTGGCAAGGTTATTAGTTGAACATTATGCTAAATCGAAACGGTCAGCGCTCATCACTTTGGTCCATGCGGCAACAAAGTCGTGGACAAATTTTTCTTTATTATCGTCCTGTGCATAAACTTCACTATAAGCACGAAGAATCGAGTTCGAGCCAAAGATAAGATCAACACGTGTGGCTGTCCATTTGACCTTATCTGTTTTACGTTCACGAATTTCATATAAATTATCGCCAACGGGCTGCCATTTATAGTCCATATTCGTTAAGTTAACAAAATAGTCGTTCGACAACACACCTTCACGTTCGGTAAATACACCATGCTTGCTGCCACCAAAATTAGTGCCTAGCATACGCATGCCACCAATAAGTACAGTCATTTCATGAGCAGCTAAACCCATTAACTGTGTGCGGTCTAGCATTAACTCTTCAGCGCTAACACTATAGTCAGCTTTGAGCCAATTACGATAAGCGTCATGCAGAGGTTCAAGTACTTTGAATGACTCTACATCGGTCATCTCGTCAGTTGCATCACCACGTCCAGGGGCAAATGGTACTGTAATATCAACGCCAGCCGCTTTTGCTGACTGCTCAATACCGACATTACCTGCGAGGACAATAACATCAGCAATACTGACGCCACTTTCGTTTGCAATCGTTTCTAGGGTAGTGAGCACTTTAGCTAGGCGTGTAGGCTCGTTTCCTTGCCAGTTATTTTGTGGTGCAAGGCGAATGCGAGCACCGTTAGCACCACCGCGCTTGTCAGAGTCACGGAAAGTTCTAGCGCTGTCCCATGCTGTGGCAACCATTTCGCTGATAGTTAAATCACTAGCGGCTATTTTTTCCTTAAGCGCTTTTACATCATAACCTGTCATACCTGTGGGTACGGGATCTTGCCAAATAAGCTCTTCTTGCGGTACTTCTGAGCCTATGTATCGTGCTTTCGGGCCCATATCGCGATGGGTCAGTTTGAACCATGCACGGGCAAAAACGTCAGAGAAATATTCAGGGTCATTGGCAAAACGTTGTGAAATCTTAAGATAAGCGGGATCCATTTTTAATGCCATATCTGCATCAGTCATAATGGGATCTTGGCGTATGCTAGGGTCTTCGACATCAACCGGTTTATCTTCTTCTTTAATGTTCACGGGTTGCCACTGCGTAGCACCGGCGGGGCTCTTTTTCAGTTCCCAATCATGGTTGAGTAGCATAGAGAAATAGCCATTGTCCCACTGTGTAGGATGAGTAGTCCATGCACCTTCAATGCCACTGGATACCGTATCGCGACCAATACCACGTTTTGTTTTATTGTTCCAACCTGTGCCTTGCTCTGAAATATCGGCAGCTTCTGGTTCTCTGCCAAGTATTGAGGCATCGCCATTACCGTGACATTTCCCCACGGTGTGACCCCCTGCGGTTAGGGCAACGGTTTCTTCATCATTCATCGCCATGCGTTCAAAGGTAACACGCATATCATGAGCGGTTTTTAATGGGTCAGATTTGCCGTCTACACCTTCAGGATTAACATAGATTAATCCCATCATTACTGAAGCCAATGGGTTTTCTAAATCGCGATCACCAGAATAACGGCTATTTTCGCTGCCACTAGGTGCAAGCCACTCTTTTTCAGCACCCCAGTAGATGTCTTTTTCTGGATGCCAAATGTCTTCACGGCCAAAGGCGAAACCAAAGGTTTTCAACCCCATAGATTCATAGGCAATAGTGCCGGCGTAAGCAATTAAATCTGCCCAGCTAAGTTGGTTACCGTATTTCTTTTTGATTGGCCAAAGTAGACGTCGTGCTTTATCTAAATTTACATTGTCGGGCCAAGAATTAATCGGGGTAAAACGTTGATTACCCGTAGCAGCACCACCTCGTCCATCAGCAATACGATAGGTACCGGCTGAATGCCAAGTCATACGGATCATTAAACCGCCATAATGTCCCCAATCTGCGGGCCACCAGTCTTGACTGTCAGTCATCAGTGCGTGCATATCTTTGTTGAGCGCGGCAATGTCGAGATCTTTAACCGTATCCCGATAATTGAAATTCGTGCCCATAGGATTGGTTTTACTATCATGCTGATGAAGAATGTCGAGGTTTAGCGACTTAGGCCACCAGGTCATATTTGTCATCGAACTCTCTGTAGCACCACCGTGCATCACAGGACATTTTCCACCAGATGTTGTTTTATCGTCATTCATATTTTGTTTCCTTTCGTGCAGTGATAGAGAGATATCTAAGTCATCAGCCAATTTGGCATCATTACTCAGCGTGGTCATGTCAAATTATAAGTACACTGTTTAAAGCGCTAATATTACAAATATTTTATTACCTATTGAAATTCAGTTAGATAGACCTAGATTGACAGTCAAGAATTTCAGTTAAAATGTGATGTTTCTCCATTTGATATGATGGCTAAATACGCATTTTCAAGTGACGTTACTCGAAGAGCTAAGCCGCTATATTCAGTGTTATTTTAGCCTTTAGCAGCATTTTGAATGGCTTCACCCGCTTTTTCGAGATCTTTACCTGCACCATCAATGGTGGCACAAGCACCTAAGGTGCTACTTAGTAATAACACCGTTAATATTGATTTAATCTTTGAGTAGTATGTTTTAGCTGTCATTTTCTGTTCCTTTTAGGTTATTAGTTTGTCGTGACACAGACAGCATCACGCTAAGCGCTATTTCATATTCATTAGATTATGGCGCAACTCAATGCTTTTATCCTTATATTGTTCTGGTTAACGTTAACAGCGTCAGGTGTTTTATCATTAGCTTATCTCAGTACTATAAAATAGCCCTATAGATCAAATTTTTGGTTCAGTAGGTGATTAAGTTTGTATCACTTTTAGCAAAAAGTTTAGTGTTTAAATAGCAAAGAGATAATGCAGATAAAAGCAATGATTATTGGATTAAGCAGAATAAAGTCACTTAGCCAATATTTTTTAAACGTTTACGATTATTGTAATGGCGATAATAAGGCAGATAAAACGAGATGATACTGGTAAGAGGTATTAGTAAGGTGAACCGAGTGTTTATCAAGAGAAATCTGTTTTTTTATAAATAGTATAGTCACTTACAACTAATCATTAGTTTTTTGAGTGTTGCTTGGCCATTGCTTAAAAGGCATTGTGAGAGGTTTTTGATGCGAGTTACTACAAGTGATTAAGATAGGATAAAGCTTATATCACAGATTAAATGCTCGTCAGTAAGGCATTATTTAAGCTGTGATGTATCGGCTAATTTTTGATGATTATGTTGTTAGTTACAAACTAAGCCTTTTAAAGTGTAAAGTTTAATACCCTTGATAAGCTTTGTAGTTAGGATAAACCTCTAGATAATCACACCAAGTACTAAAATCTCGGTAGGTAAAGCGTGTATCTGTCGTAGTTATCCAGTTGGAGGTCGATCTCATGCGTAGCCAAAATTTAACTTTATAACCATCAATGGCAACAAAGCAAGCTAAGGATTCTTCGGTTTCGTTTTTAACTTTTACTTGGCTAAAACCATTAGAAGATTCGCTAAATATGACAGTTGTTTTTGGCAAAGCCCAAATGACTGGACTAATAATAAATGCCGTAGCACAAAGGTATTTGATGATTCTCATAGATTAACATACTGTTTTTAAATGGTTTTAATTAATTATTTTTATGAAGAAGCTTAAGTATAATTAAAATTAACCTAAGCTAATTTTAATTATACCATTGAAAGCGTTATTAGGTGTCTCCATAACTAATAATAACGAAGAAGTGTCAAAAACGACAACGCTTAAAAGACGCAGTAAAAAGAGAACTTATTCATGGCTAACATTACCCCGATTAAAAAAGAAACTCATCAGAAAATTAAAATCGCTGCTAAGCGCGATTTATCAAATGTATCTAATCAACATATTGCACCGATCACCGCTCCTGAGTATTCTCAAGCAGCAACCAGCTACCCTATTGTACTTGTTAAAGATCAAGGTACAGAGCGCTACCGTAGTGTGGTAATGCTAGGTTTAGAAGCGAATGAAAACTTATATTATAAAGAAGATTCTTGGAATGCAGTTTATGTTCCGCAAAGTATTTCAATGGCACCTTTTTCTCTAGGCTTAGACCCAGAAAAAGAGAAAACATTAACGGCTTGTGTTGATTTAGACAGCAAGTTTGTTGGTGAAGATAAAGACCATGAATTATTTGATGCTGAAGGCAAAGACACTGAGTTTTTTCAAGGTGTACAAGATTCACTAGGTCGTTTATACGATAATGAAGTGATGAACGAGAAATTCATTAAAGAATTGCTTGATAATGACTTATTGTTAGAACTTGAACTTAATATTAACTTTGCCTCAGGTGAAAGTAAAAAACTTGTTGGTTTATATAATATTAATGATAAAAAAATTCAAGAGTTAAGTGACGATAAAGTTTTAGATTTCCATAAGCGTGGTTTATTCGTGCCAATTTACGCGATATTAGGTTCAATGGGTCAAATTAATCGTTTGGCACAATTACGTAACCAGAGTGAATCTACCGCTAAAGTAAGTGCTATTCGCTTTACACCTGTGACTGCTGAAACTGAAACTGTAGCTGAAAAGTAATAGCGTAGTAAGTTACCCTTAAAAAAGGACCGTGTGGTCCTTTTTTTTCGAGTGAAATTTAGCTTTTTAAGCCGAAATTTTTCCTCAAGGTAGATAGTAAAAAACCAGCAACAAGAAAGCATAACCACTAAAACACTGAATTTAACGTTTGTACTAGTAGCTGACAGAGCCGCAACGGCTAAAAATAGGCGCTGGCAGCAAGAAAGTAAAGACAAACAAGAAGTGGAATATAACAAAACACGCGAAACCATAAAGTATCTTGGTGATGAAAATACTGAGCTAAACCTGGAACTTGAATAACAAGTTAATGCGCTTAAAGATAAATTAACCGAGTATCGCTTACGCTTTGATTACGCACAGAAGCAGTTAACAAAATTCAGTAAATAAACTGCTAATTTCGTTGGGATCCTTATATACTAACAGCCAACTTTTTAGCATTGAAAATGAGATTTTACGTGGCGATTAACCTACCTTTTAGCAAATTAAGTCAATGGCAGCAGGTGGCATTTAGTGCTGCATTACTTGAGCGCATGTTACCTAATTATCAAATGTTTGCTGAACATGTTGAGTTTGGTGACTTTAAGGTCTTGAGAAATCAACTTGATCTTATCTGGCAATGGTTAGATAAAGCTAACCGTTGCAAAATTAACTATGATGCCCAAATTGCTAAACTTGAAGAGCAAGTACCTGATCCCGATGATTTTGATTTTTTGGGTGTTTTTCCAGCCTTAGATAGTGCCATGGCATTAATGTCGTTATTTCAAGGTATGCAAGACCTAGAAAGTGATAGCTTGAGTAATATCAGTAAATTGTCAGAAAATAGTGTCAGTTACTATGTTGAGTTGAGCTTAGCTCAGCAAATTGATGAAATAACTCCTGATGAAGAAGAGATTGTGATCTCAGCGCAACAAATTGCTGAACATCCATTAATGCAGTGGGAGATAGCCACACAAAATGAGCTATTTGAATTTTTAACTACGGCTAGCGAAAATAAAGCCAGTTGTCTGCAGGCAAAAGCTATGGTGCTAGAAGAAGGTTTATCCAATTTAGGCATAGACATTAACGCTTAACTTTTAGTGGTTAATTAAACCCAATTTAAGTTGACGTTAAGCTCGTAACCTTTTTTTTTGTAAAATAGTGTGCTGTTTTTGCTATAGAATTTGGCAACTTAATATGGCGTCATCAGCGATTGCTGTTAGGACGTTGAGGATATGTTTTTGTTTTTTGAAGGCTCAGAAAAAAAAGCTCAAATTGTTGTTAAAGCCAAGCAACTTTCGCTACTTGATGATATTACCGATGACTTTTGGACTGCGTTTGTTCAATGTTGTAATGCGCAAATTTTGTCGTCAATTCGTAATGATGACTGTAAAGCTTTTTTGTTATCAGAGTCGAGCTTATTTGTTTGGCACGATAGGTTATTAATTTTGACCTGTGGCAATACACGATTAGTACATTCGGTCGAATTTTTTATTCAGCACATCGGCATGGATAAAATTAAGCAGGTTATTTATCAACGTAAAAATGAATATTTTTCCCATGCTCAACCAAGTAGTTTTGGTGACGACATTAAGTTGCTCGGGCAATATGTTACGGGTAAAGCCTATCGTTTTGGTGAGTTGGACAGCCATCATAACTATATTTTTCATCAGGATAACAGTTTTCAAGCAGATAAATTAGATAAAACCTATGAACTGCTTGCATATCAAATTAGCGATCGGGCTTCTGAAAAGCTGACCACTGTGGGTTTAACCGCACAGGAAATTCGTCAATTTTTACAATTAGACAAATTCTTTGCTGACTTTACCTTGGATGATTTTGTTTTTGATCCCTTTGGTTACTCTGTTAATGCGATTAAAGGTAAAAAATATCTCACTATTCATGTTACGCCTCAAGCTAACAGTAGTTACGTCAGTATTGAATCCAATATTAATTTAATAAAAATTGCGGCTGATTTTTTAGCGATACTAGCACCAAAATCGTTTGATTTACTGAGCTTTAATGACTTTGATTTTGCTAACTTAACGGAGGAGTTTATTCCAAAAAATTATGTGAGCAAATCCTTAGTAAGCGAGCATTTAAGCAATAATTATTTAGTTTGTTTTGCTAACTATATATTACCGCAGCAAAAATTTATGCAAGCAACGGTGCTTGATTTAGCAGGAGAAAACCATGCACTGTGATTTTTTAGTAGAAAAAACTTCAAGACTTTTTAGGTTTAAAATTTAAAATAGAAAAAGTACTTTTTCCGGAAAAAATGAATTTAAAACGGCTGATGTGGTTGAAACTAAAGGCCATGGAAAAATGTTACTCACTGATGGCTTAATTATGGTGACCGAACGCGATGAGTTTGCCTACCATGACATGATTACTCACGTGCCATTATTTGTTCACCCTGCAGCAAAAAATGTCTTGATTATTGGTGGTGGCGACGGTGGTACTGCGCGTGAAGTTTTACGCCACATCGGAGGAGAAAAGTGCACTATGGTGGTTGATGCCTGTCGTCAGCACATACCACAAACATCAAAAGGTTTAGACCATGAAAAAATGTATTTGCGTTATTAAACTAGTGTTGCAGTCATCATTTTTCAGTCTGTATCCTTTTACGATGAATGCTAATATGAATGAAAGACCACGACTTCGTTAGCGTGATGACAACGAATAACAATAAAAATAGGACGGTAAATGAAATTATCTTATGCATGGTTATGGGTTAGCACACTACTTTTTTCCCCCTTGGGTTTTGCTGAAGCTGCAGATAAAACTGTTAGTAGTAAAGTCGCTAATATTGAGTTGTCAGTCAGTAAAACTATGGCAGCATTTCAAGTGCCCGGCATTGCTGTGGCAATTATTAAAGATAACGAAGTTGTGCTAAGTAAAGGCTTTGGTGTGCTTAAGCAGGGCAGTAAAGAAAAAGTGACTGCCGATACCTTATTTGGCATTGCCTCAAATACTAAAGCCATGACCGTGGCATTGTTAGCGGGTTTAGTAGACGAAGGGAAATTGACTTGGGGAACTAAAGTTATTGATATCATTCCTGCGTTTCAACTACCCGATGCCTATGTTACGCGAGAATTTACTATTAGTGATTTATTGTCGCATAACAGTGGCTTAGGTTTAGGTGCTGGCGACTTAATGATCTGGCCAGAAACCACGTTAAGTAATCAAGACGTTATTAAAGGTTTAAAATATTTACCCCAAGTGTCGAGCTTTCGTAGTGAATTTGCTTACGACAATCTAATGTATATTATTGCGGGTGAGATTATTGCCAAACTCACAGGTAAACCTTGGCAAGAGGTTATTCAACACCGTATTTTTGAGCCATTAGGTATGGATAATACCCACGCAACTTTCTCTTTAATTCCTAAAAGTAATAAAAATGTGGCTCGCGCTCATGTGTTATTAGATGGTGAGTTGCAGATTATTGGTGGAAATTTTTTAGAGAGATTTTCATCAGCAGGCTCGGTTGCATCTAGTGTTAATGATATGGCGTTATGGCTTAAAGCTCAGCTTAATCTTGGACAATACGGTGTTGATGGCGATAAAGCGTTAAGGCTTTTTAGTGAACAGCAAAGTCGTGAAATGTGGCAAGCACGTACGCTTTTACCGGTTTCATCACAAGCTAGCGAGCAAGATAAAACGCATTTTTATGCTTATGCGTTAGGTTGGTTTGTTAAAGATTATCATGGCGTAAAAGTCGTACGACATACCGGCGGCATATTAGGCATGGTGTCAAAAGTGGTGATGGTACCAGAAGAAAATTTAGCCATGGTTATTTTAACCAATCAACAATCAGGTTTTGCTTTTAATGCTTTATCTCAACAAATTTTGACTGAATATCTTGAACTACCCGAAAAAGATTGGGTTGCGCATTATGTTAGATTGCAGCAAAAAAATAATGCCAACAAAAAAGCACAGTTAGCCAAAGTAGCTGCAGCCGCCGATAAAAGCTCAACACCTTCTTTACCGTTAGCAAATTATGCGCAAAATTATGCGGATGATTGGTATGGTGAAATAACCATTAGCTTAGAAAATAACCACTTAGTTATGCAGTTTGCTCATACCCCGGCACTGCATGGCACCTTAGCGCATTATCAGCACAATACTTTTATTGTACGTTGGGACGATCGAACTTTAGAAGCCGATGCTTATGTGAACTTTAATTTAAATCCCGATGGCAGTATTAGCTATGTCAGTATGAAAGCAGTGTCTTGGGCGACAGATTTTAGTTTTGATTTTCATGATCTAAAACTTTGGCCTAAATCAGTGGGTAAATAGGATAAGTGACGAATAAAAAAAGCGTCTGATGGCGCTTTTTTAGCACATTTTAATCAACTTAACTAAATTTAATTTGGGGTAAATAAGGCTAATGCTTAGGCGCTGTCCTTACTCTGAACTATTTTGGTAGAGTCGATAGATGACTTGGCCAGCCACCTTTTCTTTTAAAAGTTGCCAATGGCTTGGCATTATTTGCAGGTTATCGTCAGCTTCCATTTCAACATAGATCAATGCCTCGTCAGTTAAGCCTTTTTCGACTAATAACTCAGCGGCTTTTTGCGCTAGGCCTTTTCTAAAAGGTGGATCAATAAACACTAACGAATAAGCTTGTTGGTTACTGTGCAAAAAGTTTAAGGCATTTTGCTGTATAACTCTGATATTATTAGCTTTGAGTAACGCTTTGTTATCGTTTAATTGCTGAGCTGCTGCTTTATTCAACTCGACTAAAATTGCTGAATTTGCGCCGCGAGATATGGCCTCAAAACCCAGCCCACCAGAGCCAGCAAAGCAATCTAAGCAATTAGCGTCTTGAATATAAGGCATGAGCCAATTAAAAACCGTTTCTTTGACACGATCGGTAGTTGGCCGCAAACCATCGGCCATCAATACGGGTAATTTGCGACCACGATGTTGGCCTGCAATAATGCGAATATGGCCTTTTGGGGCACTTTTTTCTGATTGTTTTTTGACTTTGCTCATAACTTAAACAGCTTTTGTTTTTTGTCGGCAGGTTAGGTGATACTATATCGACAATTTTATCCTTGTTTACCCGCGAATAGCAATTAATCTAATGAATTGTTCAAGTTAGAACATGCCTTAGATAGATGGTTTTAGTAGTAAACCTCTACATCAAATTAATATTGTAAATACATTTATGTCAAAGAAAAAAGGTATGTTCTCCTGGTTAGGTCTAGGTAAAAAACAGCAAGAAGACGCGGCCTCAGTTGTTGAGAATGTTACTGACGAGACTGAGCAAGTAGCGGCCTCTGAAGAGCATTTAACCACTGATGCGATGAGTCATGAAGAAAAAATGACTCAAAATAATCAGCAAACACCGGCAAAAGAGCTTGCAATCGACAATGCCATTATTGAAGACTTACCTGCAGAGCCAGAGCCAGAGCCAGAGCCCAAAGTTGGCTTTTTTGCTCGTTTAAAGCAGGGTTTAACTAAAACACGGCAAAATTTAGGTGGCGGGCTTTTCAGTTTATTTAGCGGTAAAAAAATTGATGACGCGTTATTTGAAGAACTCGAAACCCATTTGTTGATAGCAGATGTTGGTGTTGAAACCACGACAAAAATTATTACAGCGTTAACAGAATCTGCATCGCGTCAGCAACTCAAAAATGCCGAAGCTTTATATGATTTATTAAAAGCTGAGCTGAAAAAAATTATTGAACCTGTTACCCAGCCCTTAGTGATCCCGTCATCTAATAGCCCTTATGTTATTTTAATGGTCGGCGTTAACGGGGTGGGTAAAACCACCACTATTGGTAAATTAGCGAAGCAATTTCAGGCCGAAGGCAAGTCGGTTATGTTGGCAGCTGGAGACACGTTCCGTGCTGCGGCCGTTGAACAATTACAAGTATGGGGTGATCGAAATGATGTGCCGGTCATCGCTCAACATACAGGTGCTGATAGTGCCTCGGTTATTTTTGATGCTATCAGTTCCGCTAAAGCGCGTGGCGTTGACGTGTTAATAGCCGACACAGCTGGGCGCTTACAAAATAAAAGCCATTTGATGGAAGAGCTGAAAAAAGTGGTACGAGTAATGAAAAAACTCGATGTTAATGCTCCCCATGAGGTGATGCTAACCCTAGATGCAGGTACCGGACAAAACGCTTTAAGCCAAACTAAACTTTTTAACGAAGCTGTGGGTTTAACTGGATTAGTATTAACAAAACTTGATGGTACTGCAAAGGGTGGTGTTGTGTTTGCTGTGGCGGACAAGCATGCTATTCCCATTCGCTATTTAGGTGTTGGTGAAGGTATTGATGATTTACGGCCATTTAATGATAATGACTTTATTGACGCCTTGTTCACACGCGAAGCACAAGAGTAATAAGACCTGATATGATCCGATTTAATAACGTTAGTAAAACCTACCCAGGAGGATTTTTAGCACTTAAAAAAGTGAGTTTCACTATTGCTCCTGGCGAAATGGCGTTTTTAACGGGCCATTCTGGCGCCGGTAAGAGTACCTTATTGAAACTCATGAGTGTGATGGAAAAGCCAACGGTTGGCAGTATTGAGATTAATGGTACTGAATTATCTACCATTAAGTATGCACAAGTCCCTTATGTACGTCGCGGTATTGGTATGATTTTTCAGAGCCATAATTTGTTACCCGACCGCACTGTTTTTGATAACGTTGCTCTGCCTTTGATTATTGAAGGCTATAGCCACAAAGAAACTCGTAAGCGTGTTGAAGCGGCACTTGATAAAGTGCATTTAACCAGTAAATTAAAGTGCTTTCCAAATATGCTTTCGGGTGGCGAACAGCAACGTGTCGGCATTGCTCGGGCGATTGTTAATAAGCCACCCATATTACTAGCAGATGAGCCTACGGGTAATTTAGACCCTAAGCTTTCATTAGATATTATTCGATTATTTGAAGAGTTTAATGATATGGGCATCAGTGTGTTAATTGCGACCCATGATTTAGGGTTAATTGCCCGCATGAGGTATCGCACACTGACTTTAAAGCAAGGTCATATGATCACCGACGGTATTGTTGATGGTTTACAAACGATAAGTGAACGTAATGGCAGCTAATGATACTCGCCACAATAATAGTCAGCATTTAAACTGGACTGGACGCATTACTGCCAGAGTTTTACGGCACTTGCAGCAAGCGATAGGGAGCTTAGGTGACTTGTGGCGCACACCCTTTACTTCTGTGATGACCGTACTTGTTTTAGGGATTAGTTTAACCTTGCCTGCCACCTTACATTTGTTTGTAAAAAACACCCAAACAGTTACCGAACAGTGGAATTCTGCCTCAGAAATCACCTTGTTTTTGCAGCTATCAACCTCTGATAAAGTCGCACAAAACCTTGTGCAACGTATTCAGCTTTACCCTGAAGTAGCTAATGTTGTTTATATTTCTGCTGAACAGGCGTTAACTGAGTTTAAAGTGAGTTCTGGTTTTGGCCAAGCATTGGAATATTTAGATGAAAATCCATTACCGGCAACCTTATTGGTAACGCCAATTAAACGTTTTAGCCAGGCACAAGCTGCCCATGAGTTATTACTTAAATTAGAACAAGAGCGCGCTGTTGATCAAGGTAAACTGGATTTGGAATGGCTAACTCGATTACAGGCTATAGCAGCTCTGATAGAAGACGTTGTTATTGGTATCGCCATATTATTGTGCTTATCCGTAGTCTTAATTATTGGTAATACCATTCGATTGGCCATACTTAACCAAAAAGATGCGATTGCTGTGATGAAATTAGTGGGCGCGACAGATGATTTTATTCAGCGGCCATTTTTATATGCTGGCATTTGGTACGGGTTACTCGGTGGTTTTGTAGCGAGTATTTGTGTCGCTATTTTAGCCAACTATATTTCTGGCGCTTTACGCCAGTTAACTGATCTGTATCAAAGCCAATTCGTTTTTTCAGGCTTATCATTTAACGAATTAGCGATACTACAACTAACGGCAATAGGCTTAGGTTTATTAGGCAGTTTCATTTCTGTACGTCAACATATCCGAGCAATTGAGCCAACCGCAGATTAATATCCTCTGTTTGTAGTTGCTTTTTTTACTCACCACCATCTTGTAATTTATAGTGATTTTAATTTTGGTGACAAAGTTTAACAAATTATTCACGAAAAAACTGACAGAGAGTATTGTTTCACCCTGTCTTCTAAGCTAGTGTTAGCTCATTAAAGTCATATTGATCTTTCATACACCCTGCACCGTATTATTTTCATTTATCACTTAGATGAGGATCTTGAGGTGATTTGGGTATATATGTTATTATCATCGACCAGATTAGATAGAGGAGTTATTAAATGAGTGAAGCAATGCAATCAATGGTTTTAACTGTGCCCAAAAGTGGCAGCATTGAGGCATACGTGCAATCAGCATATAGCATTCCAATGCTAACAGCTGAAAAGGAGCGTGAATTAGCAACTCGTTTATATTCTGAAAATGATTTAAAAGCGGCGCAAGAGTTAATTATGTCGCACCTTCGTTTTGTTATTCATGTAGCTAAAGGTTATGCCGGTTATGGTTTACCACAAGCTGACTTAATTCAGGAAGGTAACATAGGTTTAATGAAAGCGGTTAAACGCTTTAATCCAGAAGTGGGTGTGCGTCTAGTATCATTTGCTGTGCATTGGATCAAAGCTGAAATTCATGAATTTGTGCTAAAAAATTGGCGTATCGTTAAAGTTGCCACTACCAAGGCACAACGAAAATTATTTTTTAACCTACGCAAAAATAAAAAGCGTTTAGGTTGGTTTAGTCACGATGAAGTCCATAATGTTGCTGAAACCTTAGGTGTAACGCCCAAAGATGTTTTGGAAATGGAATCTCGGATGAGTAATCAAGATCAAGCATTCGAATTATCAACTGATGATGATGATAATGCTAGCGCCAGTACTTATTCTCCAGCGCAATATTTAGAAGATAAACAATCCAATCTTGCTACTGAAGTAGAAGACTCGAACTGGGAGCAGCACGCTAATAAAAGGTTAAGTAATGCTTTAGTAGGTCTTGACGAGCGAAGCCAAGATATTATTCGTACTCGTTGGTTGCATGACGAAAAAACTACCTTACAAGAGTTAGCGAATAAATATGAAATATCAGCAGAGCGCGTTCGACAATTAGAGAAAAATGCCTTAGCAAAGTTAAAAGGTGCCATGGCAGCATAGCGCTAAAAAATAATTTAGACCGGCTTTATGCCGGTTTTTTTATGTGCAGAATTTATGTGAAAAATAAACAGTCTGTCTTGGTTACATGGCTGTGAAGCATGATAATAGAAAAATTTCCATAGCGACAAGGTGATTATTGTGCTTATAAAACAACCGCTTAAATCTAGGTTAAGGGTGTTTTTCCAACATAAAGTAACATAATCACAATGAAAGTCACACTAGTCCAACGTTGTATTACAACTCTTCAACATTAAATAACAAACCTCACTGAACTTTTGTCGCAAAATTGCTTTAGGCGATAAAACGCCATTTTATAAAAAAGCTATAATCGATGTTTGGAGAATTTAATGTATTCAGAAAAATTTTTAAGCCATGCTATTCGCGTTGCTTTACTCGCAGGTACCACTAGCTCTTTAGTTGTTGCTGGTCAGGTTAGTGCTGCAGAAAAGCAAATGGCAAGTGTTGAACGTATCGAGGTAACAGGCTCACGTATCACCCGTACTGATATTGAAACAGCCAGCCCAATAACGGTAATATCGTCAGAATTTATTACCCAAAGTGGCTACACCTCAGTAGCAGAAATATTATCAGCACAGCCTACTGCTGCAGGCATGAGTTTAGGCGCTACCACTAATAATGGCTCAGGTGGTTCGGCAACAGTAAATTTACGTGGTATGGGTGCTCAACGCACTTTAGTACTATTAAATGGTCGTCGTATGGTGTCATCAGGCACAGGTGCTGATTCAGCCGTGGACTTGAATACCATACCCGTTGCCATGATCAAAAACATTGAAATTCTTAAAGATGGTGCGTCTGCTGTTTATGGTTCTGATGCCATTGCTGGTGTAGTTAATATTATCACTAAAAAAGATTTCGTTGGTACTGAGTTAACGGTTGAAGGCAGCCAAACTGATAAAGGTGACGCTACGAGTAAAGGTATTAATATTTTACATGGTGTAGAGCTAGCTAATGGTAATTTAGTTTTAGGTTTACAGTATTCTGATCGTGGTGAAGTTATTCAATCTGACCGTGACTTTGTTGAACCGGGTGCATCGTCATTTATTCCGCAAGGTTCTTTAGCGGGTCTAGTTGCCGATGCATCAGGTGGTTTTAAGTCAAGAGACACTTCATACGACTATACTGATGATAGCTATGCGCAAACACCGAATGAATTATTAAGCTTCTTTACGGCTTACAATACTGCGCTAGATTCAGATACTGAGCTCAATGTTGATTTAATGTATACACGCCGTGAATCTAATCAGCAATTAGCACCACAGCCAGCGAACTTAGATTTAGCCTCCAATAATTTGAATTCTATACATATTGACAACATTCAAGACGTTTTTGATGAACTTAACTCTGCTATTGATGATCCCGATGATCACCATGTTATTGGTGATAAAGTAAATTACCGACGTCGTATGACTGACGCTGGTCCACGTATCTACTCACAAGAAACTGATACTTATCGTGCGTCAATTGGCCTTAAAGGCTATTTAGAAAATGATGCTATGTGGGATATTTCGGCAACATACGGCCGAAATGACTCGAAAGATAGCGTTCAAAATTCGATTCATGCCGGTAATATGGCAACCAGTATCTACCAAGACCAAAGCACTTGGTTCAGTGGCGAAGCATTTGATAAAAGTGTTTTAGTGTCTGAAGGCATTATATACAATGAGGAAAATGAAGGCGGCAATGAGCAATTCACTTTAGCTGCGGGTTATAGTGGCGTAACTGAAAGCGATATTGGTTATGCAGTGGGTTTTGAAACCCGTCATGAAAGTGGCTACTATACGCCTGATGAAGTGACTCAAAAAGGTGAAAGTACCGCAGCACAGCAGTTTGCTACTGACGGTAACTATTCTGTGCAATCAGTCTACGGTGAAGTCTCAGTGCCAGTTACTGATGAGTTAACCTTTGAAGCCGCTTCGCGTTATGACCAGTACTCTACTTTTGGTGGTGAGATAACGTGGAAACTAGGTGCCACGTACCGAGTGAATGATTCTTTTATGGTACGTTCAGTAGCCGCTACAGGCTTTAGAGCACCGAGTGTAAGTGAATTATACGGCGGTGACAGCGGCTCTTATGACTACTTGAGTGACCCATGGGATAATGAGCTAGATCCACAAATTAAAGTCAATTACACCAGTGATGACGACTTACAGCCTGAAGAAAGCGAGTCATTTACTTTTGGTGCTGTGTTCGAGTTAACTGACAACCTTTCTACGACAATAGATTACTGGGCATTTGATATTACCAACGCCATTAGCCGCGTTGATGTTCAGCAAGAATTGAATGCCTGCTTTAACGGTGCTCAAGCTTCATGTACAGCGGTAAATATTACGGCTGGTGGTGATTTATCTGACTTAAGCGCTCAATTAACCAATATCGGCTCGCAAAAAACTTCAGGTGTTGATTGGAATGTCAGCTATAGCCATGACTTGTTTAAAGTTACTTTTGATACCACGTACTTAATTGAATTTGAACAAGACGACACAGACTACACCGGCACTATCGATGGCAATATTGGTGGCTATGCTGATATTAAGTCTAATTTATCGGTTTCTGGCTATGTAACTGATGATCTAACCGTACTTTATAGTGCGCAGTTTATTCGTGGCATGGATGGTGAATATTACGGTGAGCAATTCGCCACTGATGATATTATCTACCATAACGTTTCAGCCTCATACCATATTAATGACCAATGGGCTGTTAATGGCGGCGTTAAAAACCTTTTTGATACTGAACCTGAGGCAGTACTTGGCGGTAATGATATGGGCACAGTACCCAGTATCTATGATGTGGTAGGTCGAAACATGTTCATTAGTACCTCTTATAACTTTTAACTAACTCAAAGCCTAGGTTAATGACTTGGGCTACCTTAAAAAAGCGATGGCAAAACCATCGCTTTTTTTATGTTATAGCTGATCAAGTAGCATTTAATATTTTAGATCTATTTATGCTGGTTAATGAATGGCAAGCTTAAAAGTAACGTTCACTATCGACAAAGACTTAAGGTGAACGTTATAAAACTCAACGCAATGAGTTTAGAGAAAATTATTATGTAGTTTTAAATAGAGAAATGATGCTTGTAATACTATTAAGCAAAGCAAGTTAACCAACTTGAAACTGAGCAAAAGGTCATACAGATAAGAAATTAACTAATCGCCTGCCTTATATTAGAATGCTTAATTTGACCTGTCAGGTTAGTTTCTTAGGGTACAATCAAATATGAAAGTTCATGATCTTACTCTGATATTTGAACTTTAAGAGTATATTTGAAATTGTAATGATAATATAGTCAACATTAAAATCGTTTGTAGTACTAATACCAAATATTGTAATTTTATCTATTTCTAAGTAGGAAGTATTACTAAGCATTGAAAAAAATTAATTCACTTTTACAACCGGTATTAAAAAATGACACAACGTAAAACCATACACCGCTATGACATTATTTCAAATACCACCCGTTGGGAGCTGTTATTTTTGGTTGCGCTGCTGTCGATATTACTGACTGGAATGCCAGCGCAGGCGGCGACTGAGTACGAATTCCCCCCAGTTGGTCAATTGCCAGTTGGTCAATTACCGGCTGGCTGTAGTATTGATGATCCAAGCATAACTGCCAATCAACTAAGCACAACTTCCTATACTTGCGGTGCGCTCACTCTTGCCGATGGAGACACCATCTCAGTAGGATTGCTAACAACACCTGTCACCGTTACTTTCACTGGTGCATTCACGACAGCCGCGGGTAATTTGATTAATGCTCAAGGTACCACCTCAGACTTAAATATTGTCACTAATGGGGTGCTGACACTAGGTGCCGATACTATTTTAAATACAAATGTGACTGGCACTGCCGGCATTAATTTGGGCGCGGGAAGTTCTATTGGTGGCAATATCACAGCCAGCACTACTACTGGGGTCGTTACCCTAGGTGCAAGCAGCACTGTGGGTGGTTTTATTCACACTGATCTCGGTGCAGTTAATGTCGCCGGTTTGAGTGTTGTCGGTGGTGATATTACCACCGAAGCAGGTGTTGTCACTCTTTCGCCCAGTGTTTCAGTGGCTGGTGGTATTGAAACTATTGCAGGTGGCGTCACTGTTGGTGGAAGTTCTATTATCGGTGGCGATATTACCACCGAAGCAGGTGTTGTCACTCTTTTGACAAATGTTTCAATTGGCGGTGGTATTGAAACTATCGCAGGTGGCATCACTATTGGGGATGGAAGTTCGATTGTCAGTGGCAGTATTACCACCGAAGCAGGTGTTGTCACTCTTTTGACAAATGTTTCAGTTGGCGGTGATATTGAAACTATCGCAGGTGGCATCACTGTTGGGGATCGAAGTTCGATTTGCGGCAGCGTCATCACCACCGGCGCCGGTGTCGTCACAATAACAACCAATGTACAAATAGGCGGTGATATCAGAAGCGTTCCAGGGGCCATCACTGTTGGTAGTCAAAGCACGGTCGCAGGCAATATAATCGTTACAGGCGCAGGTGTTGTGACGTCAACGAATAATCTTATCGGAGGTAATATATCCACCATAGCAGGCGCTATCACTTTAACGGACTCACGAGTTGGTGGCAGTGTGGCTGCATCGGGTGCAGGGGTAGTCACCATAACCAACAGTGTAACTAACGACACTACACTGGTTGTGCCGGTGTCAGCCAGTTGCTCGGTAGCAGCACCAGCGTTCAATCACTTTCAAATCGAGCATGATGGCCAAGGTTTGACTTGCGCTTCCGAGAACTTTACGGTCAAGGTTTGCGCTGACACAACGTGCTCTACTTTATACGCTGATGCTATTGACGTGAAGTTATCCATTAATGGGATACTTGATCAAACGGTAACTGTTGTTGGAGGCAGTACTGTTGCTAGCTTTTCTTATACCCATCCAGGCACAGCAACATTAAGTATAGATCAAACGTATGAATGTAAAAGTGGCGACTCAACCAGTTGTGAACTGATATTTACTGATGCAGGCTTCAGGTTTTTATATGGTGCTGCTGAAACAACGTCTATCGGTAATCAAACAAGTGGCAATAACTTTGCAGATATAATAAAACTGCAAGCAGTAGAGAACGTGAATGGGGTTTGTACCGGCTTGTTCACGGGTAATGTCGATGTTGAATTGTCGCAACAAAATATTGCACCTAGCGTAACAACGGGCTTAAATTTTAAAATCAACGGCACTTCAGGTACAAGTATTGATAAATATCCCATTTATACTCCAATCATAACACTTGATTTTGGTGCTGAGAGCAAAGCAACCATCCCAATGCCAGTGTACTTAGACGCCGGAAAAATTCGTTTGTATGCTAAATACAATGTGGGTGGTGTTAGCCTAGTTGGCGAGAGTAATGATTTTTGGGTGAGCCCTGCAAGATTAGTGGTTACTGCAACAGCTGGTGGCAGCGCTATCACTGGTAATTCGAGTAGCTCAGCTATAAAACATAAAGCGGGACAAGCATTTGATTTTACCGTAACAGCCTATAACGCTCTTGGCACTTCACCGACCAACATTACGGCTAATTATATTCCTAATGATATTCAACTGTTATTAACGAGAACAGGTCCTACGGCAGGTGGTGTTGATGGTACGTTTAACTATGGTACTGGCACAATAGAAAGTAAACTTACGCCAAAGTATATAAGTATTAAACCGGTTAGGTTAAGTGCGTTTAATTCAGGAGTGTCTTCTACTAACAGTGCCTCTTATTCTGAAGTGGGCTTATTATCTCTGGACCTTCAAGATCTCGACTATGGCTTTTCAGGTAATACCATTACCACCGACAGTCTTAATATAGGACGTTTTACCCCTGATTATTTTGAACAAACGGTGGTAGAACCAGGAGCCTTTTTTGCCGTTTGTAATCAAAATACGACTTTTGCCTATACTGGGCAAGTTATGGTGAGTGATACTACAAAAGGGGCGATATCTTATCTTGCTAAGCCTGTTATTGAACTAACGGCAAAAAATGTTCAAGGTGTCACAGTACAAAATTATACCGAACCGGGTTATAACAAATTTATTGCCGCGGCTAATTTTATTATACGACCTACAACAGACTCTACTATTTTAGGCAAAGACACTAATTTTCTGCCTTTAACCGCTAAGCTACTCGCTGGCACCTTGAGTCATGATGGACTCGTTGCTAGTGCCCCTAGCTTTGGCGACACCCTTGGTGCAGGAATATTACATTATGAATTAGCTGATGGTGATAACTTTTTTTATCCACGTAATGAAAATTCAGAGGTTATTGCACAAGACAATAATATTGATTTTTTAATTGATCAAGTTAACTTTGTTGATAGTGATGGTATTGGCATTACTAATCCCGTAGATATTACCAGTACAACCGGTATTAACCTTCGCTTTGGTCGTGCTTTAATCGAAAATAGTTTTGGTCCCGAAACCGCCAATTTTCCTCAAAAATTATCTACGGAGTATTTAAATGCCAGTGGACGTTATGTGGCCAATGAACAAGACAGCTGTACACCCTATAATGCGAGCAATGTCATACTTCATTCAGGAACATTAGATAAAAATTTAGTAAGTGTGAATGCCGTCACAGGACAACTTGAGAAAGGTGAAACCCAAGCCATAATTTTAATGGCTCCAGGGGCAGGTAATCAGGGCACAATAAATATTGAGTATGATATTTATTCATGGCTTAAGTATGACTGGAATTGGAATGGTGATGAGACCAAATCATTTGATGAAAACCCTACTGCTACGGCCGCCTTTGGTTTGTTTCGTGGTAATGACAGAATTACTTATCAAGGAGAAGTATTTGATTAGATCCTAATCGCGCAACACAAAATAACTACTTGAATTTTCTATTAAAGTAACCGAAAAAACAAGGGAGAGATTATGCTTTGATTTATCTTTCAATACTTGTCAACACTTCGATTTAGAATATAAAACACTCGATTTTTAACACTTAAATAATATGCGGGTCCACTTGAATGCTAAGCCTCTTACCGCAACCGGATGTGAGCTTCCTTTTTCACGTTGTTGAGTGTAATAAAGACCTGCCCATAATGATCTTGGTACCGACTGTTCGAACCATTCAATAAACGATTGTTTTAGAAATTTTGAGCACTACCAACGCCATTGCACCCAACATTTTTTACCACTTCTTTCAGTGACAGGAGCTATTTCTGCTGCATCTTTAAATTTATCTTTATTTTCACCCATTGCCACCAACAGCCTAGGTGCTAAAAAAGGGCCTGTACCGGGCAAGGAATTAAATAACTCTGCATCAGGCATATTCTTTACCACTTTCATTAAATTTGTGATCTTGTTGTGCGCAGAGAAAATGCATCAGGGCAAGACGCTTGATTGAGCAATAGCTGGCTATTGTGATTGAGAGCACCGTAGCCTTGGTGTATTTTAACCAG
>NZ_JACGVK010000137.1:0-13555 GCF_014077185.1 Colwellia sp. MB02u-10 | reverse complement strand
AATTAACCTAATGAATATTATAGCAAATATAGAGTGATTTATTATCTTGTTTTGAGATTGATTGATCATAAGTATTCGGTGCTTATTCGAAAAAGTGATCAAAACGTTTTCACACAGGCTGGGCTCATTGCTGACATAAGAGACAAATCTATTTACCATATATTTTCTAATGGTTTTATATGATGTTACTGAGGAGACTTAGTAACATACATCTGCCAGTCCATGTATCACGTTAAATTGTTGAGAATAAGCCTGCTAATGCACGTTTAAGGCAGGGGGGATTACCGAGAAGTTTTTTATAATATACTATTAGCTTTATTTAGCATCATTGACTGTTAGTGATTTTTAGTTAGAATCAAGGGGTTAGTGGATTTAGGCAGAAGTTTGGAGTTCGATTCTCCAGCTTAGCACTCTGGACATAATAACTGTACTCGCATTTGTAGTTATAACTTTAAATTACATAAGTAATTCGTTGGTTTCACGTACAACAATTAAAAGAGGAGGTTTTATGGAAAGATTAAAACAAAACGTAAAAAGTATCACAGCTTCGGTAGTAAATGGAGCGAGTGCGGTTTGTTCAAGTGTTGTAGCAACTGGGTTGACAACAGGGTTGAGTTCAGAGGGCTTACGCTCTTTGGGCTTCTACCTAAATCCATTAACTTTGTAGAATTCCTCCCCTATTTTAGCCAATTATCACTTAGCCCTCATTGCTGTGTTGGTATGCAGTTTAATCATCAAAGTTCTTAGCTCTATCTCAAATATACACATAATTTTTATTAGGCTTTAGGCTCACAAGGGTAATGTTATTTGCTGAAGGATAGCGACCAAATCCACAAACTTAAGTGCTGGGAATAAACACTGTATAAACACTTAGTGAGGTGTTCGTTATTTAACCCTTAGATGATATAATCGGTATTGTGATGGAGGTGTCATTGTAGGTTGCACTGTAATACTGTCATAGGTTACGACTATTAATAAAAAAAGGTGAAACAAAATGGCCACATCAAAAAGTATTACAGGTAATGAAGACGGAAAAAATGCTGAAAATCAAACTTATACTATCATTGGCAGAGGTGATGTATCTCGGGCTAAGTTAGCAAAAGAGGTTGATAAAGGTCAGCACCAAGGGGTTCATACTTATCAGCGTAATGGCGTTAAGTATGTAAGAGCAAATCCTAATAGTAACGCTACTGATAATATAGAAAAATAATAGACTTTAGCTACTAAGAGGGACTCTTGAAGGAGTTTCTTTTTATTACTTATTCTTAGGTGACCTTTCACCTTTCACCTTAAAACTTACAATAATAAAACTAAGGTTAATAAATGGCTACTGGTGATATCACTGCATCAATTCTGAAAATAGTTTCTGCTATAGCATCAACTAAGGCAGCTTTTAAGTTTATCTTTATAGCTGTACTCCTAGTGCTTCTCTATATTTTTGTATACGCTCCATTGATTTCTCTAGGCATACCAAGTGAGGCTATCAACTCAGTAATACCCTTAGTAAGCGTTGGAGTTAGTGTTTTGTTTGTGGAACTAGGTAGTTATTATATTTCTAAATATGAAAAGTCAAATGAACTGACAGAGAAAAATAAACTAGCCGAAGAAGCTAAAGCATTAAATACTCAAAAAGAGCAAGACCTACAGCAGGTTAGAGTTGATGCCTTTAAACATGCTTTTCCATATTTATCATCCACCAGCAAATCCTTATTATGGAAAGGGTTTAATCAAGATTACCTATTACAGCCTTATGGTGATGACTTTAATAACTATAAGGAATTGCTCGACCATGATGCCATAGTATTAAAAGCTTTTGTTAATCAGCGCAAGAGCCTGTATATGCTTTCACCTGTACTGAAGGCATATATTGAAAAAGAGTATGAAAACAAGATTGTTAAAGATGTCTACGACTTTAAAAGCAATTTAAGTCCGAAGGCAGAGGAGCTTTTAAATATATTTGTTAACCCGAATAAGGAGTCAAAGTATAATTTTGATTCTTTTCATCTACTAAAAAACAGCCCTTTGTTCTATGGTAATTTTTCTAAAACCCCCCTTTCAGTTAAAATAGAGATTAAAGAAAGTTATCGAGAGCATGTACTAGGCTTCTTCGAAGATACCTTTGGAGATGTAGCTGAAGCTGTATATGAAGCTAATCTAACTGCATCTCAGCTGTACATAGAGGAATAGCAACTGATGGCTCCTAATATCAGTTACATAGTTGCTACAGTTATTCCCGAGTCTGGAAAACCAAGATATTGAGGTAGTCTAATTTATTAGGCTGTTACAATTCAGTTATAAGGAGTGTTAACAATTTCAACACACACAAGTGATTGATATATAAAATTAAATCCAACCTAAATTACTAGCCAACAGTTAGTTTTGGTTCGTTCCTCGCACATATTAGCCGACTATTATTTAGCCCTTATTAAGGCGTTATCGATACAAAATCTAATATAACCAGTCCAATTAGCTGTAGTAGCTAATGTCCGCAAAATGGCATAAGTGATCGAAGAGGTTAAATCTAGTAAATATAAGATGTAGTGGTCGGTTGGGCTAAGTGGATAGCCCTTATTATTAAGGTGAAAAAGGTAGGATGAAAAAAGTGCTTTTTTACTTGAATTGTAGTTAATCAACAGGGCAGTTAATGGCTATTATACCTGCGCTAAGGCGCTAAGGCACTAATGAACTATGACGAGAATCACGATATTGCTTTGGTGAAATACCCACTAATTTTTTAAACAGGCGCGAAAAATAATAAGGGTCGCTATAGCCTAAGTCGCTAGCAATGTCTTTAATCGCAATATCGCTATTATCTAGCTGTAAACAGGCATGTTGAATTTTCATATTAATAAAATGCTGAATAGGCGAGCTATCGGTTAATTCTTTGAATTTTTTTGCAAAGTGAAATTTTGATAGCTGGCTATAATGCGCTAGCGTATCTAGGCTTAGCTCTTGGTGTAAACTGTTGCGCATTAACGCCTCCACCGCTTCCAAATCAAAACTTGAGCTATTATTAAACATGGTTAAACGCAATTGCAGGGCAAGAAAACTCAAAGCTTGTTGCAAAATATGAACGGCGTGAATAACGTTTGTCGCGGTATAGCCTCGAGCGCCCAATGCCAGTAAATGATCAAAGTCGCTAACAATAGTTTTCAATACACCCACATGTGCTTTGCCACTGTCCATTTTCATTAACAATCGCTCTGCAAAGTCTTGTGCTAATGTGCCAGTAAAATTAATCCAATAAACAATATTGTCAGCTGCTTTGCTGTCACGACTGGTCAGTTGTTTTTCACTTTGGCTGTGATTTTTTACCAAACCGTGAGTTTTATTAAGGGTAAAAGTGAACGCGGAATTAGGATTGATAATAACAAGATCGCCACGTTCTATAACTCTTTCTTTGCCTTGGTAAGCTAATTTCCCCGCCCCCGACAAGCAGTAAATCAAGGTATGGCAATGGTTATTCTCTTGTTGTAATTTATAGTTGTTATTTGCTTGTGTTATGCCTAATGAAACAGGATATAAACCGTCAGTTAAGCGATGCTTTGATAACTTTTTTAATAAAAAAACCGGGATAAACAAGCGAATGTCGGCTGTTGTATTAAGCTTGATATTTGCCATGTTATCCTATGGTTCTAAAGGTTAATGATAAGGTTTATGATATCTGGTCTAATCACAATATAGTCCATCAAATTGACAATAAAATCAATGTTCATTACATTTTTAGTGTGGTCTAATTTTATTACGAAATTTACATGATCAACTTTTACGACCAAAACTAGTGCCTTAGCCCTTTGTTGGTCGTGATGACTAAAAATAATTATTGTTTCATGATGGCGAGTTTTTTCGTTACAACGGCTTCAAGCGAGTGTGAAAAGCTCATTGTGAAAAAAATTTGATACATAAGAGAGTATGAGATGAATACACCAAGATATCAGTTAAAAAACAAGATCCGTATTGTTACCGCGGCCTCTTTGTTTGATGGTCACGACGCCGCTATTAATATTATGCGCCGAATTTTGCAATCAAGTGGTGCAGAAGTTATTCATCTTGGCCATGACCGCAGTGTTGAAGAAGTGGTTAATACCGCTATTCAAGAAGACGCCAACGCGATTGCCATGACCTCTTATCAAGGTGGCCATAACGAATATTTTAAGTATATGTATGACCTATTAAAAGAACGCGGTTGTGAGCATATTCGTATTGTTGGCGGCGGCGGTGGCGTGATACTACCTGACGAAATTAAAATGCTACAAGATTATGGTGTTACCCGTATTTACTCGCCAGATGACGGTCGTGCATTGGGCTTGTTAGGTATGATTGACGACATGTTAGAGCGCTGTGATTTTAAAACTGGCGTTAATGTTAAAAAAGACGACGTAGCTAATTTAAAGAAAGACGTGCCATTGCAAGATAAAAAACAAGCGATTGCGCGCTTGATTTCAGCCGCAGAAAACGCACCAGCAGAAAATAAAAGTAATCTTGATAAAATTCGTAAAATTGCCGCCGTCAGTAAAACCCCAGTATTGGGTATTACCGGTACCGGTGGTGCAGGTAAATCATCATTAGTTGATGAACTTATTCGTCGATTTTTAATGGCCAGCAACGACAGTAAAATTGCTATTGTGTCAGTTGACCCGTCAAAGCGTAAAACCGGTGGTGCCTTGCTTGGTGACCGTATTCGCATGAACGCGGTGAATAATGACCGTGTTTATATGCGCTCGTTAGCAACACGTCAATCAAACTTAGCCTTGTCTGTGTATGTTCATGACACATTAGATATCTTAAAAGCGACCGATTTTGATTTAATTATTTTAGAAACCTCAGGTATTGGCCAGTCAGATACCGAAATTGAAGAGCATTCTGATGTCTCTTTATATGTCATGACGCCAGAATACGGCGCGGCAACACAACTAGAAAAAATCGACATGCTCGATTTTGCTGACATTATTGCCTTAAATAAATTTGATAAACGTGGCGCACTTGATGCTTTACGTGATGTGAAAAAACAATATAAACGTAACCGTGGCATGTTTGAAGCCGGCGATGATGAAGTACCGGTTTACGGCACTATCGCGTCACAATTTAACGACCGTGGTATGACCGAGTTATATAACGCGGTGATCACGGCGTTAAACACTAAAGTTGGCTTAGTGGTTGGCGATATTCTCTCTACCGAAGGAACCTTAGCGAATAAAAGTAGCGTTATTCCAGGTAATCGTATTCGTTATTTATCTGAAATATCTGAAAGTAACCGCGGTTATGACGCTTGGGTTGAAAAGCAAGCAACAGTGGCCCAAAAGCTTTATGGCATTCATCAAGCGATTGAAACGGCAAAAGAAACTGACACTGAGGTTTCGGCTGATTTAGTAACGCAACTTGTAGCCTTATATGCTCATGTAGAGCTAGATTTAGATCCTAAAAACAAAGTATTACTTGAGCAATGGGCTGCTAAAATTCAACGTTATAAAGACCCTGAATTTAAATTTAAAGTTCGTGATAAAGAACTCTCGATAGCGACGCATTCAAAGTCATTATCGGGCAGTGATATTCCTAAAATTAGTATGCCTAAATATCAAGGTTGGGGCGATATCTTAAAATGGAATTTACAAGAGAATGTGCCAGGTGAATTTCCATATACTGCCGGTTTATTCCCATTCAAACGTGAAGGCGAAGACCCTACACGTATGTTCGCGGGTGAAGGCGGCCCAGAGCGAACTAACCGTCGTTTTCATTATGTTTCTAAAGGTATGCCGGCTAAACGTTTATCAACGGCGTTTGATTCAGTAACCTTATACGGTAACGATCCAGCGATTCGTCCTGATATTTACGGAAAAATTGGTAACGCGGGTGTCTCTATTTGTTGTTTAGACGATGCGAAGAAACTTTATTCTGGTTTCAATTTAGCCCATGCCATGACTTCAGTTTCAATGACCATTAATGGTCCTGCGCCCATGTTGTTAGGCTTTTTCTTGAATACCGCCATTGATCAACAATGTGAGCGTTTTATCACTGAAAATGGTTTAGAAAAAGAAGTGGCGGCAACGATTGCTAAAATTTATAAAGACAAAGGCTGTGAACGCCCAAGCTATCAAGGTGAATTACCGGATGGCAACGACGGTTTAGGCTTAATGCTATTAGGTGTCACCGGCGATCAAGTTTTACCACTCGAAGTTTACCAAGCGATAAAAGCGAAAACCTTAACGCAAGTTCGCGGCACGGTTCAAGCCGATATATTAAAAGAAGATCAAGCGCAAAACACCTGTATTTTCTCTACTGAATTTGCTTTGCGTTTAATGGGTGATGTGCAAGAGTATTTCATCGAAAAAGGTGTACGTAACTTCTATTCAGTGTCTATTTCTGGCTACCATATCGCGGAAGCTGGCGCGAACCCGATCACCCAATTGGCCTTAACCTTAGCGAACGGTTTTACCTTTGTAGAATATTACTTAAGCCGTGGTATGGACATTAACGAGTTTGGTCCTAACTTATCGTTTTTCTTCTCAAATGGTATCGACCCTGAATATGCTGTTATTGGCCGTGTGGCTCGTCGTATTTGGTCAAAAGCGATGAGAAATAAATATGGCGCCAATGCCCGTGCACAAATGTTGAAATACCATATTCAAACATCAGGTCGTTCATTGCATGCGCAAGAAATTGATTTCAATGATATTCGTACCACATTACAAGCACTTTACGCGATAAACGATAATTGTAACTCTTTGCATACTAATGCTTACGATGAAGCGATTACCACGCCAACGGAAGACAGTGTTCGTCGTGCGATGGCCATTCAATTAATTATCAACCGTGAATTAGGACTTTCTAAAAATGAAAACCCAATTCAAGGGGCTTTTATTATTGAAGAATTAACCGACTTAGTCGAAGAAGCGGTATTAACAGAATTTGATCGCATCAATGAACGTGGTGGTGTGCTTGGTGCAATGGAAACTATGTACCAACGTGGCAAGATTCAAGAAGAAAGTATGTATTATGAACACTTAAAACATTCAGGTGAATACCCGATTATTGGCGTTAATACTTTCCTCAGTTCAACAGGATCACCTACGGTTGTGCCTGAAGAAGTTATTCGCGCCACAGAAGAAGAAAAAAATTATCAAATTGAGATGCTAGCTAGTTTAAATAAAGCCAATGACGCCGAAGTACAAGTATTACTTAAGCGTTTACAAACGGCAGCTATTAAACAGGATAATATTTTTGAATTGATGATGGATGCTTGTAAGGTTTGTTCATTAGGCCAAATTGTTAATTCATTATTTGAAGCCGGTGGACAGTATCGTCGCAACATGTAATACGTGTTCAATTTATATAAGTAACCTGATAGGTATGAATGATGAGTAATTATCAAGCGCCAATGCGTGATATGCAGTTTTTATTACATGAAGTATTTAATGCTGAAAAATTATGGTCAACCATGCCGGCAGTGGCTGAGCTTATTGATCAAGACACCGCGGATGCGATTTTATCAGAAGGAGCAAAATTAACGGCTGGTGTTATCGCACCTTTGAATCGCAATAGTGATGAACAAGGTGCTAGTTGGACTAACGGCGAGGTAACAACGCCTGATGGATTTGCTAAAGCGTACCAAATGTATTGTGAAGGTGGTTGGGGAGCATTGAGTGGCGATCCTGAACATGGCGGTATGGGTATGCCAAAAATGTTGCAATCGTTTGTTGAAGAAATGACTCAGTCTGCTTCTATCTCATTCGCGCTTTATCCGATGTTAACCGCTGGCGCGAGTCTGGCACTGAGTGCACACGCGAGTGAAGACATGAAGCAAACTTATCTGGAAAACATGTATTCAGGTAAGTGGGCTGGCACTATGTGTTTAACCGAGCCTCATGCCGGTAGCGATTTAGGCATAATGACCGCAAAAGCTGAAGCGTTAGCCGACGGCAGTTTTGCCTTATCGGGCACTAAAATATTCATTACTGGTGGTGAGCAAGACCTAACTGAGAATATTATACATTTAGTCTTAGCGAAAATACCTGGTGCGCCGGAAGGCCCTCGTGGCATTTCTATGTTTGTTGTGCCTAAATTTCTATTACTTGATGATGGCAGTTTAGGCGCTAGAAATACCGTTAGTTGTGGTTCAATTGAACACAAAATGGGTATTAAAGGCTCAGCAACCTGTGTGATGAACTTTGACAGCGCAAAAGGCTTTTTAGTCGGTGAGCAAAATAAAGGCTTAAACTACATGTTCACTATGATGAACTATGAACGTTTAGGCATGGGCATTCAGGGAGTTGGTGCGGCTGAAACCTCATATCAACAAGCAGCAGAATATGCCCTTGACCGTATTCAAGGTCGCAGTGCTACGGGTGTAAAGTCGGTCAATAAAAAAGCAGATTCACTTATCGTTCATCCCGATGTCAGAAAAATGCTCTTAACCATGCGGGCGTTAAACGAAGGGGGGCGCTGTTTCTCCACTTATGTTGCTAAACAACTCGACATTGTTAAATTCTCTGCTGACAAAGCTGAAATACAACAAGCCGAGCAGTTAGTTGCGCTGTTAACGCCGGTGGCAAAAGCGTTTATGACTGATATGGCCTTTGAAAGTTGTAGTTTAGGGCAAATGGTTTTTGGTGGCCACGGTTATGTCCGTGAATGGGGCCAAGAGCAACTGATGCGCGACGTGCGCATTGCCCAAATTTATGAAGGCACCAATGGTATTCAGGCGCTTGATCTACTGGGTCGTAAGGTTGTTGCTAACAAAGGTCAATTTCTTGAGGTTTATTTTACTGAAATCAATTTATTCATTGAAAAAAACTTGAATAAACCAGTGCTAGCGGGATTTGTGCAACCTTTGGCTGGCGCTTTAGAAAAGTTAAAAGCGGTTACTGGGGTGATCATTGCCGAGCAAGCGCATGATAAAAATATGGTTGGTGCCTCAGCGACTGATTATTTGGCCGCATTTGGTCTAGTGAGTTATGCCTATATGTGGGCCTTGATGGCAGAAAAAGCGTCAGACCAATCTGAGCAAGACTTCTATCAAGCAAAACTTTATGTTGGTGGTTTTTTCATCGAACGATTACTACCAAGAATTGACGGTCATATTCATGCGATTGAAGCCGGCAGTAAAACCTTGATGGCCATGCCAGAAAATCTCTTTAATTATAATCATTGATAGAGTCATTAAGCTATTAACAGCAGCGGGTTAATGCACAAACCTTTAGCATTAGTTTTTGCTGCCTATCTTGTTTAAAGTCAGTTGAGGCAGCGTAATACTATTTTATTAGCGGCTGAGTCTGATTTCTCATCTTAGCCGTTAAAATAAATAATAGAGAGGGTGTTAACATGTCAACAGTTCCTGAAAAATTTACCGAATTTCGTATCCATAAAAACGATAAAACCATTACCAGCGGTTTTGAGCAAATTAGCTTAAACGACTTAACTGATGGTGAAGTGGTTATTAAAGTTGCTTACTCCGATATTAACTATAAAGATGCCTTAGCGGCCACAGGCAAAGGGCGTATTTTAAGAACCTATCCACTTGTTGGTGGTATTGATTTGTCAGGTGTTGTTGTTAGTTCTGAAGACTCGCGTTTTCAAACCGGTGATAAAGTGCTAGTTTGCGGGGCACAATTATCTGAACTTTATGATGGTGGTTACGCTGAGTATGCCCGGGTTAAAGCGGATTCCGTGGTTAATTTACCCCAGGGTATGAGCCTACGTGATGTCATGGCTTTGGGTACTGCCGGTTATACTGCGGCCCTTGCAATACAAAGAATGGAAGACAATGGCCAAGTGCCTGAACGCGGGCCCATTGTAGTGACAGGGGCAACAGGCGGTGTGGGTAGTTTTGCTATTAATATGTTGTCGAATATCGGCTATGAAGTGATTGCGTTTACCGGTAAAATCGAACAAGAACCTTACTTAAAAGCACTGGGTGCAAGCCAATTAATTAATCGTAATGATATTAAAATGAGCACCAAACCTTTAGAAAATGCCCAATGGGGTGGCGCAATCGACAACGTGGGTGGTGATACTTTATCTTGGCTCACTCGTACTACTTGCGTGTGGGGTAATATTGCATCCATTGGTTTGGCTGGAGGCATTAAATTGGATGCGACCGTTATGCCCTTTATTTTAAGAGGTGTGAGTATATTGGGTATCAATTCAGTGGAAATGCCGATATCAGTTCGTACCCAAGGCTGGAAAAGGTTATCAACTGACTTGAAACCAACAAAATTGGCTTTAATTTCTCCCACAACTATTGAGTTTAAAGACTTAGCTTACGCATTTGACGCTTATGTCGATGGTACAGTGACCGGTCGAACCGTCGTGGCTATTGATGCAACATTATAATTGTTTATTATATAGTTTATTAATAATGCAGCTAACTAGTGCAATTATATAGCGAAACTAAATAACAAAATTAACCAGTGAAATAACGGGAACAAAACTGAATGAGTGATGTGATATTTACAGAGTTAAGCAGTACAAATAATAAAAAAATAGCCATAGCAGAACTTAATGCCCCTAAATCGCTCAATGCATTAAATCTTTCGATGATTAAACTGTTAACCCAACAACTCACGGCTTGGCAACAAGATGACAGTATCGCTGTGGTTATTTTACAAGGCGCGGGTGAAAAAGCGTTTTGTGCCGGGGGTGATGTGGTTAGTCTTTATCACTACCTAAACGAGCTAGTAACTCCAATAGATGATCAAGTCATTAAAACCGGCTTCGCTCATGACTTTTTTGGCCAAGAATATGTCCTTGATCAATTAATTCACAATTTTAGCAAGCCCATTATGATCTGGGGCGATGGTTATGTCATGGGCGGCGGAGTAGGTCTGTTTGCGGGTGCCAGTCATCGCATCACAACTGAGCGTACTTTAATGGCCATGCCTGAAATAACAATAGGCTTATACCCAGATGTAGGATCGAGTTGGTTTTTAAATAAAACCCCTGGCGAACTAGGACTATTTTTAGGGATCACAGGTGCTGTTTTTAATGCCGCAGATGCTAAATATATTGGCTTGTCGGATTATACTATTGATAGTTTGTCTAAAAAGGATATTTTTGATCGTTTATTAACAGTGGACTGGCAAGATAATAATAAAAATCATCAATTACTAGATCAAACCTTGCTGGGGTTTTCTAATGATTTTGAGCATCACTTGCACTCTGAGTTAAAAGCAAATGAAGCGGGCATAGCCAAATTACTGGTTTACGATAACATTGTTGATATTCACACCGCGATTCTAAATGTAAAAACAGAGAATAAGTGGCTGACTCAAGCAAAAAACAAATTGCAGGCGGGTAGCCCTCTTAGTGCTTGTATTATATATAGACAACTACAAACGACTAAAACACTGAGCTTAAGCGAATGTTTTGCCTCAGAGTTAAATTTAATCTTACGTTGTTGTCAATATTCTGAAGCTTGCGAAGGTATTAGAGCGTTATTAGTCGATAAAGACAAAAATCCAAATTGGTCTTTTTCAAATATTAGTGATGTTGACAGTAAATTAGTTGATTGGTTTTTTAGCCCAATCAACTAGATAATATAATAGAGATAAAGGAAAAATAATGGATTTGAATAATAAAGTCATCGTAATCACCGGTGGTGGACAAGGTCTAGGCCGTTCGATGGCAATTAATTTAGCGACCCAGGGCGTTAAGCTCGCGTTAATTGATTTAAATGAAGCGCTTTTACAAGAAACGGTTAAATTAGTTGTAGAAGCGGGTTCAAGTGCAAAATACTATATTGCCAATGTCACAGACGAAGCTGATGTTGAAAAAACCTTTAGTCAAATTAATAGCGACTTTGATGGTATTGATGGCTTGATTAACAATGCCGGCATATTGCGTGATGGTATGTTTGTTAAAGCTAAAGACGGCGTAGTGAGTAAAAAAATGTCACTGGATCAATTTCAATCGGTCATTGATGTCAACTTAACCGGTGTATTTTTATGTGGTCGAGAAGCAGCGGTTCATATGATAGAAGGTAAGCGCAAAGGCGTTATTATCAATATGTCTTCTATTGCACGCGGTGGTAATATGGGCCAAACCAATTATGCGGCTTCAAAAGCTGGCGTAGTTGCCATGACAGTTACCTGGGCAAGAGAGCTTGGTCGTCATGGCATTCGTGTTGGTGCTATTGCTCCCGGTGTTATTCACACCGCAATGACAGATGCAATGAAACCTGAAATGCGTGAACGCTTAGAAAAAATGAAACCAGTAGGGCGCCTAGGTGAAGCCGATGAAATAGCCCATACCGTTAAATATATCTTTGAAAATGAATTCTTCACTGGTCGAGTTATCGAAATTGATGGCGGCCTTTGTATGTAATTTTGATAAGCTATTATCGAAATTACAGTAAGTAAATAAAAAGACGAGACTATCTCGTCTTTTTCGTTTATATAAGTACAGATGCCTAGCATCAGTAAATAGTCGAACACAGCTATAAGTAGAGTAAAATGAAAAAAGCACTTTTTCTAGATAGAGATGGCATCATTAATATCGACCATGGTTATGTGCACAAAATTGAAGACTTTGAGTTTATTGATGGCATCTTTGAACTTTGCCGATTAGCAATAGCTAAAGGTTATCAAATATTTGTTATCACTAACCAAGCCGGTATTGCTCGAGGTTATTATGATCAAGCCACCTTTGAAGCATTATCGCAATGGATGGTTAACGCCTTTGCAGAGCAAGCAATAACTATTGCTAAAGTTTACTATTGTCCGCACCATCCAACGAAAGGTGTCAATGAATTTGTTATGGCATGTCACTGTCGTAAGCCAGAGCCCGGTATGATCATACAAGCACAACAGGAATTTTCACTGACTTTAACTGAAAGTGTTTTTATTGGTGATAAGGTCTCCGATATGCAAGCAGCTAGTAATGCTGGTATCAAATGCAGAATACTTGTTAATAGTCGTTACACTGATGAGGCTGCTTCAGAACAGATTGAAGGTGTAAATCGCGTTAATAACCTTGAGCAAGCAAGTAAGTTTATAAAATAAGTTTGTTTTATCATCGTATTGTATGATTAAAAGGCAAACGAACACTTATTCGTAATTTAATAACAATTAGGTGTTGACGTGAAGCCAGAAATCTCTAGAATGCGCTCCAGTTCCAAGGGGTAACCCCAAAGAGCTGTTTTAATAAGTTATCTTATTCAGTTCAAGCTGATTTGGTTAACTTAACGTGATAAAACGAGTTGTTTGAAAGTTAAAAAAACTTTTAAAATAAAACGAAATAAGCGTTGACATTAAAACAGAGTTGCGTAGAATATGCATCTCGCTTCAGGCAAGGCCTGCAGCAACGAAACAAAGCGAATGAGATTTTGTTTCGGTTAGTTATCTCCTTGGAGATAAACTAGCTTTCTTTAACAATTAGTTATCATGCAATTTGTGTGGACACTCACATTAACGTTGATTTTACATAGTTACCTCCGGGTAACAAAAAAACAGCTTAATATGATGTCACACAAAAATAAGTATCATTTAAATCTTCGGGTTTAAATAATACGTTTTATGTAGTTACTTTATCCTTAGTCGGAATAGAGTGACACGACAGAATT
>NZ_JACGVK010000136.1:0-49376 GCF_014077185.1 Colwellia sp. MB02u-10 | reverse complement strand
TAATTAAACTGCAAAAATAGTTGGATTGGTTTTTGCGCCTTTTGCAAAAAACGAGACAAGCTATATTTGTCAGATTGAATTACCTTGTTATTTGATGGTAGCGTGAGAACACTAACGATAACAAGCACTTTACAGCTTAAGGCAGCCCGACCGTAGCAGCAAAAAATACCCAGCGCCACGACTAACCCAACCTTGAACTTTGAGCCAAACACTAAAGGATATTTAGCTAATGGCTTTACAGCAATATTGTCTTAAAAATAGCAAAGCCTATTAGCGGTAATAACAAAACCGCTTAGGCGAAAACTTATGAACCACACACCAAACCAATATTAAAACACCGCGCTTACAAATAAATTTTAACTTGATTTCGTGGTGCCAAATAACAGCTTTATTAGACGGATAAAATCCCACTTTCAACAAAGGTGAATGTCCAACTAATGAATATTTATTCAAATTAATATACATAACTTAATATTAAAATTCAACACGTTAATTTCACTTTTTGAATATAGCGATGTAGAAAGACAGATTAAATCCCGCTTTATACATAAAAGCGGGATATGAAGCTAAACTGTAACTATATACAGTACATCTTTAAAATTAATAAGGAATAATTATGAAATCTGAATTTCTCTCGCATATCAAAGAAACTATGTGGACACGACGCTACGCCAAACGCACTATTGAGTCTTATTTATATTGGATTAAAGCGTATATTATCTTTATTGGAAAAATACATCCAAACGATTGCCATAATAAAGAAGTCGAAAATTTTCTTAGTTACCTTTCAAATAACTTAAATCTTGCCCCTAAATCTCAGGCGTTAGCGTTAAATTCGCTTAACTACTTATATAAACATATTTTAATAAAGCCACTTAGCCTTGAGTTGCGTTTTAATAAATCTCGAGTAACGCCAAAACTTCCCACAGTATTAACTACAGCAGAAGTCAAAGCGCTTTTAACGGCTGTAAATACAAATAACCTGTTACTGTGTCAATTAATGTATGGCAGTGGCTTGCGTTTAATGGAAGCGGTACGTTTACGGGTTCAAGATATCAATTTTGATTATCATTGCATTGAAGTCTGGAATGGAAAAGGGGGTAAGCATCGAACGGTTACATTAGCTCCTGAGTTAACAGAAGCACTAAAAAATCAAATATCACAGGTGAGCGCTTATTACGTATTAGATATGAATAATGCTGACTACTCTGGTGTATATTTACCTTTTGCTTTAGCACGAAAATATCCGAGCGCAGCTAAAACATTTAATTGGCATTATTTATTTCCATCAAGTCGATTATCGCTAGACCCTGAAGTCAATAAGTTAAGACGGCATCATATAAACGAAACTGTTATTCAAAAGGCAATAAAAGTAGCGTCAATGAAGTCAAATATAAATAAAAATGTAACTTGTCACACCTTACGTCACTCTTTCGCAACTCATCTACTTCAAAGAGGTGCAGACATTCGTACTGTGCAAGAACAATTGGGCCATAGCGACATTAGAACAACGCAAATATACACACATGTCATAGAACGAGGCGCAAACGGTGTTACAAGTCCATTATCGGCTTTAATATAAGTAGTTACAGCCTACTGGCTATGTTTTAATAATGGCTTTAATGACTATTGAATAAAATTCAAATAAATGAACTTATAGGCTAGGCAAGTAAGGATATCTTTTGAAGAAATTTGGCTTGTGTAATAAAGGAGGATATAGCTGGATTTTAGATTTTTTATCGCTAATCACATTAAAATGCTAATTAGATTGGGATCACAGGTAAAAATAAAATAAATTGGCGGAGTGGACGGGACTCGAACCCGCGACCCCCGGCGTGACAGGCCGGTATTCTAACCAACTGAACTACCACTCCGCGTATTTATTTCTGTAAATTTTAAAAGGACTTACAACCTTTGAAACAATTGGCGGAGTGGACGGGACTCGAACCCGCGACCCCCGGCGTGACAGGCCGGTATTCTAACCAACTGAACTACCACTCCACACATCTTGCTTCTGTAAATTTTGAAAGGACTTACAACCTTTGAAACAATTGGCGGAGTGGACGGGACTCGAACCCGCGACCCCCGGCGTGACAGGCCGGTATTCTAACCAACTGAACTACCACTCCACACATCTTGCTTCTGAAAATTTTAAAAGGACTTACAACCTTTTGATTAATTGGCGGAGTGGACGGGACTCGAACCCGCGACCCCCGGCGTGACAGGCCGGTATTCTAACCAACTGAACTACCACTCCACACATTAATCGCTGCTTTCAACACAACTCGTTGAATGCGGCCGGAATAATACGGTTAAGATTCGATGCCGTCAACCAGTTTTTTCCATTCATTTGCTTATATGTCTAATTGATGAACAATACGACGTTTTTAACAGCAAAAACCTATAATAAAATACCATTAAGCCATTTTATTTACGCTTTTTACGTCGTATAAAAACAAACATCAATGCGGCAATTATGATCACTAAGGTGTTTCCGCCAACAATATACAAAAGTGTTGCTTGTTGTTGGTTGGCCACTTTAGCTTCTTGCGTTGCTTTTATTTGCGCAAGCTTTTCAGCTTCAATTGCTGCATTAGCGATTACTTGTGCATTTTTTTGCTCAGAGGTTAAATTATTAGACCCGCGGTTAACCGCTAAGATACCTGCTTCGGGTAAGCGGTCAACATTAAAAGTAAACTCAGGTAATATTGCTTGAAATTCTCTGCCATTTTGAATATCACCAAACACCCCTACTTTTATACGGTGCACTCCAGGCTCGGTAAAGGCAATTGTATGCGTACGGGTAAGGCCTTGCTCTTGCACTACAGTAAAAGGTTCTACTTGTTGATCGGGAAAAGTCACTTTACCTTGAATGAGAATACTGTCAGCTTCAACAAAACTATCATCAATAGTAAAGGTAACCACATGGGTATTATTTTCACCTTGGTTTGTCACTACTGATATGCTGATGGGGTTTTTCTGCACTACAATCGGCTTTTGTCGTAATTCTCTTGTGATCATAGGCATTTTAACAATATAAATAGGTTGCCACTCGCCTGGGGCAAAATCCAACTCCAGTTCACCGGTAAACAAGCTATCATGGGCATGTTCGTCTAAACCTCTGCCATTATCACGAAATGAAGCTAATTGAATGGCCGCTGCGCCAAAATTGTCGAAGGCAGAGTTATTTGTACTCAAAAAATCAACATTAAGTGTTAATACGTCTTGAAATAAAGGGTCGTTAATGATCAAATCACCATTAAATAAGCGCGCTACCACTTTTAATGTTTCACCTTGTAAAATAATTTCGGGGAGTGGTGTCACTTCTAATCTAATTTCTGATACCACCATAATTTTACTGTTGGCTTGTACCTGTCCTATTACTTGCCATGGACCAATCATGGGTGATTTTATCTTGAGCATATCGAAGGTTTGATCATCAAACCATTGCACTTTGTCTTCAGAGTAATTGTTAATATTTAGTTTTGAGCCATCAGGGCGGACAAGAATAATGGGCTTGGCGCCACTGCGGTGATAAAATATAAGTGTTGCTTCATCTAGTTGTTCATCAATACGAAAGCGATTGTCAAAATAAGGGATTTGATTGGTGGCGCTATCATCAACATATTCAATTTCAGCACCTATTTGCTGTGCATTTACGCTTAAACTGAACATTAGTGCCATTACCACCCTAGCACAGCGTGCTATGAATAATGGTTGGGTGTTAAACAAAGCTATTTTTGCTTTACTTATTTTTGTCGTATTGATTTCAGCCCTATTTATTTCAGCCCTATTTATTTTAGCCCTGCTTATTTCAACCCTGCTTATTTCAACCATAGTGGCGCAGCCCCTTTGTCATTAACGATAACTAAACGATTTTCGTGCTCAGCTAGTTCATCGGCAGTGGCAACCAAAACCTTTAATTTTTGGTGATTACTATTAACTCTTCGAATGGCGTTAGCATCTTCTGCTTGGCTATCACCTGATTGCAAGTTCAACGTTGCCTGTTTACGGGTCATTTCAATGTAAACAAACGCCAGTAACTGCGCATCTATTAACGCACCATGGTAAGTACGGTCAATTAATTTATCAACCTTATAAAAACGGGCTAAATAATCTAAGGTCTTAGGTGAGCCAAATTCGTCTTTGGCTACTTTTAAGGTATCGGTAATAGTACAAATATCGGTTGTTTTAGGCAGGCCTCGCACCATCGAAAACTCATGGTCCATAAAACCAACATCAAACTTGGCATTATGAATAACTAAACGAGCACCTTTAATAAAATTAACAAAATCTTGGCTTACTTGCTCAAACACTGGTTTGTCACGTAAAAATTCGTCGGTTAACCCATGAATATTAATAACTTCTTGGTCCATAACCATTTGTATGCCGCGCACCGTTGGCTTGACATAAACGTGAAAATTTCTGCCAGTTAGCTGACGGTTGATCATTTCTACACAACCAATTTCAACAATACGGTGCCCTTCACGAGGATTAAGACCTGTGGTTTCTGTATCCAGTATGATCAGCCGTTCGTCTTGTGTATTTTGTTCAATCAATGTCTAACCCTTAAATTTTTGTTATGCCTGTGTTTACAAGATGGTATGAAGGCTTTTAATGTCACTTTTCAGGTAAAGCTTCAGGAAATTCTGCAATGTTAATGGTAAGTCTTTTACTAAATAAAATATAGACAATCGCGGATATTACCAACGAACAATGTACTAGCAACCAAGTTATCGATTGAAGTTGCCAAATAAAATAGCCTAAAACCCCAATAAACAAATCAAAAGTTAACGCTGAAATGAGCAATACTTTACATTTTCGCCAACAAATACGCACCCAAGCTTGCGCTTTAGGTCGGCGTAAACTTAAAATAAGTACAATAAACAAGCCAATAACACCTGAAGCTAAATTTAAATAAAACAGTGCAGTTTGTGGAAAAACCCACTGAATCATACCCACGTGATCACGCATATTAGTCACTGACATGATCCAAATAATATAGGCACGCAATATAAACAGTAAAATAATGTAAATGCCGGGTGCTAATTTTAAACAGTCAAAACTATCAAAGTGTTTTGGTAAAAAGTGCGCGTAATATTTAGCTGACATAAAGCATTACTTATCACTCACGTTTTGATTAGTGTTTGTTGTATTACTGGCCTTTGCATGCCTAGCAACAGACTCAAGCTCCAAATACTTTTGCCCTAAGGTAATCGCTTTGACTGCTTTTGAGCGAAATTCGCGGTTGTACAAAGTATAAACAACAAATAAGCTGGCTATCATAAAAATTAATGGATGAAAAAACCAACATAAAGCAGCAATAGAGAAATAATAAGAGCGTAAACCGTAGTTATAAGAATGAGCCGCTTGGTCTTGCACTACAGCCATTTGTTCAGCGTATTTTTTCAAGTTTTTATTCTCACCGCTGTCATCAAATGGGCAAGCACCAATCATGACATTAAGAAAACCATATTGGCGCATTGACCAAGTAAATTGAAAAAATGACAAAACAAAAATAAATGTGAGTAAACTGAGCTTCAATTGGATCATGACATGATTAGGAAAGCTAGCATATGGAATTGAGCCAATCACTGACTCAAGACGCTCAACTTGAGCAAACAATGTTAAAACACCCGCTAATATTAACAAGGTAGAGGAAGCAAAAAAGGAAATATTACGTTCTAAATTAGCAAGTAAGGCGGCCTCACTAACCCGAACATCACGACCAATAATTTCATACATCCAATAAATTCTATGTTGATGCAAGCATCTTGCAACACAGTTCGTTGTTTTTGCTTTTTTACGTGCAAATCCGGTATACCCCGCCCAACAAATAAAAAAACAGCAAAGCGCGATAACATCAAGCAGAGAAAATGGCATAGTATTTACAAAGACTTATCATTTTTAATAAAGATGAAGTTATTATGCTCTACAATTTTTTAAGATTCGAGCAATTATTCATTAATTTTTCATAATTTTTGTATAACTTTTTTATGATAATATCAATTGAAATAACGAATTAGGTTACTTGGCGTTATGCTAAAAAAAGCTAAAAATAGGATGGTAAATTAATCGTATTAACAAGCAACTAGGTAATAAAAACCGCTTTAGCAACTAAATTAATTGCAAACTAAATTAATTGCAAACTAAATAAGCACCTTGACGTTAAACCTAAGGTAAGCTTAAGCAAAACCTAGCCCATTAAATCCCAATGGTGAAAAGGTATTTATTACTCAATTAACCGATAACACACTGCCTAGTAATTTAATCTACAAACTTTATATTTTTATATTTTTATATTTTTATATTTTTATACATCATAGCCACACAAACCCATTCAACTATTGATATATCGCCTCAAAATTAGCGCACAAAAACATTGACGACATAACAAAAAGTCATCTACCAAACGACTCTATATCGCAATAAAATCAAGCTATAAACGGCCAATTTTGTTCATCAAACCTAGCTTAAATAAGCCTCATAATTCGTTTCATAAATGACAATATAAATAGCAATATAAATAAAGCCATATTTTTATATTGCTAAATAAATCATCATTAATAGAGTTTTTTTCTACCAAAACAAAAGTTTACATTGCCATTGCTTAGCAAATTTGTAACAATTTGTGAAAAGGAATTCTCGTTAGCGTGGAAGTTATTACGTTAAAATATAAAATAATAAGATTGGAGTGGTAAATTTGAAATTTAGTATTCGTGGCATATATTCACTCGCCAGCGCATTTATACTATTTATACAGCCTAGTTTTGCTCAAGAAAACACTGTGAAACTGGCACAATTAAATATTCCCCATGTAGACCTTAAGTTAAAAATTGACGGTAAGTTAAATGATGTTTTGTGGCAGCAAGCCCTTGATGTATCCCTTGATATTGTTAATAGCCCTTGGAACAATAAATCTAGCCCAGTTTCAACAAGCGCCAAAATTGTTGAAAATGGCGAGTTTCTCTACATCGCTTTTATTGCCCAAGATCCTAATCCTGAATTAATTCAAGGATTTTTAGGTGACCGCGATACTCGCTGGAGAGATGACTTAGTCGGTTTTAAATTAGATACTTACAATAATCGCCGTTTAAACTATGAGTTTTTTGTTAATCCACACGGCGTACAACATGACGCTATTTTCAATGAAATGACTGGCAGTAAAGACGAAGCGTGGGATGGTATTTGGCAATCTGCTGGTAAAATAACGAAAACCGGCTATCAAGTTGAAATTGCGATTCCCTATCATATTTTAAATTTTGACGACAATGATGATGTTAAAACTTGGGCAATGGAGTTAGTGCGCTTATACCCGCGTGATACACGTTTGCGGATATCCCACATTGAACTTGATCGCGACGATGCTTGTTGGTTATGTCAAATCCCAGAAATAACCGGATTTAAAGACGCTAAAGCCAGCAAAAATATTATGATCACGCCAACCTTAGTCGCTAGTAAGAGCGAAAGTCGTGAAATATTTACGCCCAAAACAGATTGGCAAAGTGAAAACGATATTGATGCCGGTTTAGATCTACGTTGGGGCATTAATGCCAACACCTTATTAAATGTTACCGTTAACCCCGATTTTTCTAATGTTGAGTCAGATGCCGGCCAGTTAAGTGTTAATAAAACCTTTTCATTATTTTATGATGAAAAACGTCAGTTTTTTGTTGAAAATTCAGAATATTTTTCCAGTAACTTTGATCTTGTCTACACGCGAAACATTGCTGATCCCGAATACGGCGCCAAACTAACAGGCACCCAAGGCCAACATAGTTATGGCGCATTCATGACCAATGATACGCAAACCAATATTATTCTGCCTGGTAATACGGGATCAAGATTAATTTCATTAGATGAGAAGAGTGAGTCAGGGGCAATAAAATATCGCTATGATGTTAACGACGATTTATCTCTTGGTGTTATTAGCACCTTACGCCAAACCGATAGTTATCATAACTTTGTTTCAGGGCTTGATTCAAAATATCGTCTAAATGACTCAAACTCATTCCAAGCACAAATATTGGTGGCTGATACTAAAGACTCAGCACAATTTACCGACAGCGGCCAAGTAGAGAACTTTAACGACCATGCCTTTAAAATTCAGTATGAGCATGATTCTGAATATTGGCAGGTGTTTTCAGAACATCAAGAAATAGGCGAAAAATTTCGTGCTGATTTAGGTTTTATGCCACGTGCTGATTATCAAAAAAGTAATGTGTTGGTTAATCGTTTTATCTATGGCGAACCTGACAGTGCTTGGCAAAAAATGAAGTTTGCTGGCCAATGGCAAATATTACACAATGAAAACGGTGAGTTATTAGAGCGTTCTGTCTCTTCAAGCTTCAGTATTGATGGCCCAATGCTATCAGTGTTTGATGCAATGCTAGTTAGCGCTGATAAAATTGGTTTACGTCGTCATGAACTAGATTTTAATTTACCTATTGATAACAGCATTGACGGTAACACCAAACGTTTCCAAGAAAATCAGCTCGTTATCTATGGTTATATTCAGCCAACAGCGCAATTCTCCACTGAGCTTGAATTAACCATGGGCGATAAAATTGATTATGTTAATGACCGACTTGGTGAAGTCACAGCACTTTATGGCTATATAAATTATAACGTTAATAAACATTTAGAGTTTGAGTTTTCGCACACTTACAGCGATTTAGAGGCCGATAATGCCAACGTCTTTACAGAAAACTTAACCGAACTTCGTGTTTCATATCAGTTTAATATTTATAGCTATTTAAAATTAAACGTTGTTTACACCGACATTGATTTCAACCTAAATAATAATCCCAGCGCCTATTCAGTAAAAGATAACAACTTATCAACACAGCTAATTTATGCTTATAAAATAAACCCACAAACCGTCTTTTACTTGGGCTATTCAGATAATAGTTATCAAGATGATAGATTGAAAGACTTAACGCGAGATCAACGTACCATTTACAGTAAAATTAGTTATGCATGGTTGCCATAAGTATTAATACCAGCAACTTAAATTAATCTTAATCACATCCGTTATCAGTGTAATCAATAACAAATTAAACATTTGATTACGCTGATAACTTACAGTGCAACAAAGGTTAATGTCTCTCCCTAACCCACCTTGTGCCTAAAGGCAGGTACGTTTTAACGTTTGTTGTTCAGTTCTCAACAAACGTTCTAGGCTGTTTAATAATAGGAGGGGCTTTAAGCAACGGTCTGCTCAGCAGTGTTTGTTCTGCTTATTTTACTCTCAATATCAGTATCATTAACGACAATTGTTGCTGAAATTTTATCATGAATAGCTTGTCGATTAGGGTCCCAAAATATCTGTGCAAAGCCAAGTAAACCTGTGGCTATGCCAGCACCATAGCCACCATAACGCCCAAAACTGTCCCATATTGATAACGGCGTGCCATCAAGCTGGATCACTCGAATACTAAACAGTTTTTTGCCCGGTGTTTGCCCATACCAAAGTGCGGTAAACATGGTGAAATAAAATGCTGCCCAACCAAAACCTAGCCCCAGATCTTCGACTAAACCTTGTAACCAAGCAAAGCCTTTATATACCGATGAACTCGACGGAACAGCAACCGTTTTTTTATTTATTTCGCTGGTGGTATTGCTTTGTTCAGCGCCAGTCACCGCAACTTTTTTCTCAACTTTGTGTTTAATTTTGTGCTTAATTAATGGCGGCTTACTCTGAGCAGCTAAAGCTAATTGTTCAAGTTGCTCACTTAACTGGGCTATTTCTTGCTGACTTAAACGGCTTTGCTTAGCCACACGTTCAAGTAAGTCAGCATTAAATTTGTTAATTTCTATCGTTGAGGCTGTTTGCTCGCTATAGGCCGATGATAAACTTTCACACAACTGCAGCCAACATGGATAATCAACACAGTCAGTTTGAGAAATTGCAATGCCTGCTGCTAGGGTGAGTGTGACTTTGATAAAGTCATTATCCTCTGAGCTATTAGTGTTTTGTTCAGTCATATTTTCTGTATGGCTTTGATTATTTTTATTACCCAATAATGTACCTTGGCTCTGCCCTGCTTGCTCAACATGATGATTAAAGGTCTCTAGTTCAGCAAAGAGCTTGGGTAAAATATCAATCAAGACGACGAAAACAATTAACGCAGCAAAAACACGTAAAATTATTTTGCTTAAAGCACTTTTTTTAGCCAATGTATTACCACGTTTTTTACTGCCAAGTTTAAATAGCGTTATCGCCACCAAAAAAGCCAGTAACTCGCCAGGAGCCCCACTTAACAAAGCCACAAAACATAAATCTACGAGTAGTGCCATGCCTCGGCGCCATGGTACAGCTAATGATATACCAAACAGCGACTTATCAATTTTAAAAGCCAGTGGTGTTAATATTTCACGCGTTTCTTCATCAGACAGTTTTTTTGCTTGTATTTTCGCCATCATTGAAATCTCCTTGTGATATTTTTTAAGTTATTTATCCAAAACTTAGCTTATAAATTATCTACCAGCGTCATCCATCTCTACCTTGGGAGTTACTGTATCTTAGCGATAAAAAAATAAAATAAAGCTATCAATATCAGTTACCTGGTTATAAATATAACTATTACTACCGCGATATAGATGAAATAAAGTGATACTCAAGTATGAAAAAAACACCTTTTAAGACCTATTAATTAGGTATCTATTCCTTTTTTGCATATAAGATACCGAAATATCACTTCTTTTTCTGCCATAAAGCGTTAACCTACTTCCTATAGTATCAACCTACTTGCAATAGTTTTAACCTACTTGCAATAGTGTTAACCTACTTGTAATAATAGTGTTAATTTATCTGAAATAACTTTCGGTGGTTAACACATAAAATAACGATTAAATCTGTATGCCATACTCGGTCAATGCAATGAAAACAGGATTAAAAAATGTCGACTATATTTGAAGATAACTCAACATCAATTGGTAATACACCGCTAGTTAAACTTAACCGCATCGTTACGGGTGAAAATACGGCCAATATCTACGCAAAGATTGAAGCACGTAACCCAAGCTTTAGTATTAAGTGCCGCATTGGTGCCAACATGATTTGGGATGCCGAGAAAAAAGGTTTGCTTGTGGCCGGTAAATCTATTGTCGAACCCACCAGTGGTAATACAGGTATCGCACTAGCATTTGTTGCTGCTGCTCGTGGTTATAAAATCACCCTAACTATGCCAAGCACTATGAGTATAGAGCGTAGAAAATTATTAATTGCACTAGGGGCTAAATTAATATTAACCGACGGTGCTAAAGGCATGAATGGTGCTATTGCCAAAGCACAAGAAATTAAAGATGCTGATCCAGAGAACACCGTACTGTTAGGTCAATTTGATAATCCGGCTAACCCTGAAATTCATGAGAAAACTACCGGACCTGAAATTTGGCGCGATACTAAAGGTAACATTGATTTCTTCGTTGCTGGTGTTGGTACGGGTGGCACAATTACCGGTACAACGCGATATCTTAAAAGTGTTGCTGAGCATAAAATCACCTCAGTAGCGGTTGAACCTACAGATTCGCCTGTTATTACTCAAGCAATGGCAGGTGAAAAACTAACACCGGGTCCTCATAAAATTCAAGGTATTGGTGCTGGCTTTATTCCTGGCAACTTAGATCTTTCACTTATTGATGCAGTTGAACAAGTATCAAATGATGACTGTATGGCAATGGCGCATCGCTTAATGAAAGAAGAAGGTATACTTGCCGGTATATCGTCTGGAGCTGCCGTTGTAGCCGCTAAGCGTATTGCTGAAAGACCAGAAAATGCGGGCAAAAACATTGTTGTTATTCTTGCTAGTTCTGCTGAACGCTACCTTTCAAGTCCATTGTTTGCTGATTCATTTTCTGAAGAAGATCTGGCGTAATAGCTAAAAAACATCAAGCTAAGTTTAATTGTTAACCCATTATGATTAAACTATGACAATTCACGGGTTTTGTTGACAGTTAAACGCTAGCTTGAGCTGAATTTTTAAAAGCCTGATTTGAAAGAATCAGGCTTTTTTTGATCTTAAAATAATATACAATTTAAGTCAGTAAAAATTAGCTTACTCTAGCTTTAACTCCTATTTTTGCGGTAAAATGACGTTAAGTTCACAAAGTTATCTATTACCCTATGAATTATTTAAAATTAATCATCCTAAGTTTCGTTATTTTGTTTTCTGCCTGTAGTAAAGAAAACAAAAACAAAATTCATGATCTTGACAACCCAGAAGTGGTTGCCATTGAATTTTTTAATGCCTTGTATAATGAACAAAATATAAAAAAAGCCGCATCGGTTTGTAGTCCACGATTATCGCGCATTATTCTGCACTATCAATCACCTAAAGCGGTTGCTCGCCATTTGTTCAATATGTCATACGATAAAGTTGATATTAAGCCCGATGATAGTGGTGTTAAAGTGAGGGAACAATTTAAAAACTCTGCGGAGATTACTCTTTATTTTGACGGTTATTATCAAAATGACCGCATAAAAGATGTTAAACGATTGTTGTTGGTACAAATTGATAATAAATGGATTATCGAAAAAATACTAAAAGACCCCTTTTAATTTTTCCCTAAAATAACATCGCCACTATTTCATGTGAACAGTGGCATTGCCGACATAAATGTCGAGACTTAGCTTTTGTTGCGAACATAAAAGCTAATCATTCATCCTGAATAAAAAAACGGCGTCAATATTGACGCCGTTTTTTTAAACTTAAACTTTAGCTTTAATTAAAGTTAATAACCTATGGCTATACCTTCGCGACGAGGATCAGCCCCACCTCGCAATTTACCCTTAGATAATTCAATCGCCTGAATACCACTGTTTAAATCACGCACCACAACCTGATGCCCTTTTGCTTCTAACGCTGATTTAAGCTTGACTAAATCGCTGCCTTTTTCCAATGTGGTGACCTTATTGCGATTAGTGATGTGGGGCAAGTTAATCGCAGATTGTGGATCAAGTTGCCAATCTAAAATAGCGATCATGGTTTGTGCAACATAATTAATAATTCGGCTGCCGCCCGGAGAGCCTAAAACAAGCTTTAAAGACTTGTCTTGAGTAAATACCATCATAGGTGCCATAGAGCTTCTCGGACGCTTACCTGGCTCTAAACGGTTAGCTACCCACTGACCATTCTTTTTTGGATCTAATGAAAAGTCAGTCAATTGATTATTGAGAATAAAACCTTCAACCATCACCGCAGAGCCAAAGCCCATTTCAACACTGGTGGTCATAGAAACAGCATTACCGTCTTCATCAACAATTGAGATGTGGCTTGTTGAAGGCAATTCATAAGCGTTGTCGTCGGCTTGTTCCAGTGCACCTATTGGTGTGCCTGCAACCGCTTTACCCATATCGCTATCAGGATTAATCAACGCGGAGCGCTGCGCCATATATGGCTTTGAAATCAACCCCTGTGTGGGTACATTCACAAAGCTGCTATCGGCAATATAACGGTTACGATCGGCAAATGCCAAACGAGAACTTTGGCTAAATAAGTGGGTAAACTCAACATCTGCTAGTGATAATTTGGCAATATCAAATTTTTCAAGTTGTCCGAGTATTTGAATAACAGCCACACCACCCGAGCTTGGTGGTCCCATGCCACACACTTGATATTGTCGATAAGGTCCACATACCGCCGGTAATTCTTTTGCGCGATAGTTTTTCATATCAGCTAATGTTAAACGGCCTGGGGCAATGGCTGATTGTTGTACTGCAGCAACAATTTTCTTCGCGATCCAACCTTCATAAAAAGCGTTGATGCCGTTTTTAGCAATACTGCGATATACCGTCGCTAACTTTGGGTTTTTTAATAACTGCCCTGCTTTTACTGCCTCACCATGAGGAAAAAAGTAGTTTTTAATCGTCGGTAATTTCGTAATACCGGGGTTAAACTCCATTGCCACCAGTTTTTCTAGCCTAGGTGAAACAATAAACCCTGTTTCTGCTAAATTAATTGCATCTTTAAACAATACCGCCCAAGGTAGCTTGCCATATTTTACATGCGCCTTGTTAAGACTTGCTAATACCCCAGGTACGCCAACAGCATGACCACCAACAACGGCTTTTATCCATGGAATAGCTTGACCATTTTCATCTAAAAACATATCTGTTGTTGCCGCCGCTGGCGCGGTTTCTCTGCCATCAAAAGTGGTTAGCTGCTGAGCTTTTTTATCCCAATGCAACATAAACGCACCGCCACCAATGCCTGAAGATTGTGGCTCAACCAAGGTTAATACCAATTGGACTGCAATAGCAGCATCTACAGCACTTCCACCTTGCTTGAGTATATTCAAACCGGCTTTACTGGCATAAGGGTTTGCTGTTGCTACCATGGCATGCTCGGTAACCACGGTTTGCTTAGCGATAATACCTGTTGCCGCTTCTGGTTCACGGTCTTCTCTTTTTTTATCTGGCGCTGCTACAACCAGCAAACTGGTGGAAATAAAGAGTAAAGATAATAGCCCTTTTATGGCTGAATTTGACATGCTGTTCCTTAATAAATAATTTACGATAAGTTATACTAATCTCACTAGTTTTCTCATTATTTCAGCTAGTTAAAACAACTAACCATTAAAATAGGTGCCTTTTATTTGTGTATAAAGTAAACCTGATCATTAATGCAACTGGTTTACTTTAACTACCATAACATTGCACAAGACATTAACCCCTTCATTATCAGGTATATATTTTATTCAGCCATCAGTCACTAGGCTGACTAAATGATTGTTGAAATTGATTAAATTTTACAAAACTATTTAACAATTTTTGATACTTTTTAGGCTCATTTTCTAAGCGAGCTAAAGCATGACAGCATGCTTCCAGTGATGATAGCGCATGGTCTTTTTTGGTTTTTCTAATCTCATAAAGGCTGGCTATACCTTGCGGTAAAACAATATGCTTTATATTATGTAAGCAAGCATTGCTCATAAACATGCGATAGGCTTTTTTCCAAGTGCCATCAAGTATAATAATGCACTTAATTTCACTCGGCTCACGCTCTATATCCTCACTTTGATTATTACCGGGAATAGTTAACGCTGGAAAATTCAGCGTTAAAGCTTGCTTACTCGGATATAACAATACTATTTTGTCAGCGTATTGTATCAGGCGCTGTCTTAAAATATCAGAATTCGCAAAGGTTTCGCCAACTATCACCTCGCAGTGCGCTAACGATTGTTGTAATAAGCTGACCGTACCTTTGCTTTGCTTAACTTCATTGGGATGTTGCAGCACAATAACAGGTATGTGGTTATCAATAGCGACAGTAAAAACGCAAATACAGGCTTTTTCAGGCCGTTGACATTGTTGACATAAAACTCGGGACATTTATTTAAAATAATAAAAAATAGGATAGTTAAGTTTACGAAACTTTATCGACGAGTTTAAGTCATTTATTACATTACTTTTTAATATTGTTGTACTTAACTCATTTCGAATTGCTAATTCAACCAATCACCGCTATTACTTAGGGACGTTGTCAATATCGCACGAGACAATTAGTGTTTTTAAATATCGTTGTTTTCATAATGCATTTAACAAGGGATTTCCATGCATAAAACCTATCAACACAGTTCGGCTAGCGCTTCAGATAATACCTTAAATAATATCTTAAATATTATTGTTGAAGGTGTTTGGGACTGGAATAGCAATACCAAAGTAGTGACCCGTAGCCCTAGCTGGTTCCACATGTTAGGTTACGAGTTTGCTGTTTTTAGAAAGGATGTATTTACTTGGGAAAATATTATCCATCCAGAAGATTACCCTAGAGTTATGCATCAGTTTGAATGTTATATATCAGGAAAAATTAACGCTTATGATGTAGAATATCGTTGTAAAAAATCAGACGATAGTTATTTATGGATTGCAGATCGTGGCGCGATTATAGCAAGAAATTCCGATGGCAGTGTTGACCGGATGATTGGCGCACATCATGATATACACCAACAAGTTATGGCTAAAATAGACCTTATTGAAAAAAACAAACTATTACAAGATAGCCACTTATCCTTAGAAAAAGTTATTGCACAAAAAACGGATGAGTTAGCCAAAAAAAACCAACAATTAGAACGAAAAATCATCGAGGTTGAGTCAGTTTCAAACATAGACTCTTTAACAGAAGTTGCCAATCGTAAGCTTTTTGAGACGGTATTAAATAAGGAGATAATACGCGCGGATCGCTATCACCACCCTTTAACACTAGTCATGTTTGATTTAGATAAATTTAAAGGAATTAACGATCAACATGGTCATAAAGTGGGTGATAATATTCTTTGTATGATAGCCAAACTTGTTGCCGAAAACATTAGAGATGTCGATTTATTTGCTCGCTGGGGTGGTGATGAATTTGTTATTATTTTCCCTGAACTCTCTCAAAAACAGGCACATCAAACCAGCGATAAATTACGAGAAATGATTAGCCTACACCAAATAAAAAACAAAATATCAGTAACCTGTAGCTTTGGTGTTGCACAATATAACAGCGGTGACTCAATAGACAGTTTATTTCAACGGGTAGATAAACAGCTTTATATTTCAAAAAAACAAGGTCGTAATCAAGTTTACTCTGAAGTTATTTAAAACTATTTAAGTTATTTAAGTTACGGAGAAAAATTTTATTCTTTATTGAAGTGTAACTGAGCAGCTATAGCGAACAAGGTAAATCCATACTCACTGGTCATTACTCGCCCTATTCACTAAAACTAATGTTTATAAAGCGGTAAGCAACTGCTAAAGTGCGTTGAATCATATGACGGTATAAATTTAAATAAATAATAAAAACACATGTTGCAATTAAAACCTCTACCCGTAAAAGCAACTCACAGCCTTGGCCCTACGATCGTATTTGCGCTTGCTTTGAGCGCACTTATCTTTGATGCTCAAATTTCTGACTTGCTCATTTATAATCGCAGCTTAATCACGGCGGGAGAATATTGGCGTATAATATCAGGCCATTTTTTTCATTCTAATACTAACCACTTTATGCTGAATGTCGCCGCAGTAGCTCTGCTATGGGCCTTGCATGGGCAATATTATAGCTATAAAAATTACCTGTTAGTGTTTTTGACCAGTACCATAGTTTGCAGCCTGGGTATTTATTGGTTTTCTGTCAACATTGAACTTTATGTTGGGCTGTCAGGTATTCTGCATGGCTTTTTCGTTTGGGGGGCATTAATGGACATCAAGCATAAAGAAAAAACCGGCTATCTGCTGTTAATCGGTGTGATGGCAAAAATCATTCATGAGCAAATTTACGGTGCCAGCGCTGATGTAGAAATACTTATCGGTGCAAGTGTTGCCACCGATGCTCATTTATATGGCGCGATCGGTGGCTTGTTAGCTTTTATCTGGTGTTATTTTACGGCTAATAAAGCTAGTGCTTAGTTTCGTTATAGGGATGTAATTTATCAAGCGCAATAGATAAACCGTTGTCTTGAATAACCCGAACATGGTGACGGCCTAAATCTCTTGCCTGGGTAACACCACATGAATGTGCTAACAACCCAACACCATATAGAATGTACTTATGATAATTGGCAACACGCACAGCTTTACTGACTGGGTCTAACCCTTGTTGTAATCTAGGATCATGCGTAGTAATCCCCGTAGGACAGGTGTCTTTATTACACTGCATTGCTTGAATACAGCCTAAAGAAAACATAAATCCTCTTGCTGAATTTACGGCATCAGCCCCCATTGCCAGTGCCCAAGCAACTTTTGATGGTGTGATCAATTTACCTGCACATATAATTCTAATTTGGTCACGTAAACCATATTCAACGAGTAAATTAACGACGAGCGGTAAGCTTTCTTTTAACGGCAAGCCAACATAATCCATCAAGGGTTGTGGTGCTGCCCCCGTACCACCATCGGCACTGTCTATGGTAATAAAATCTGGCGCAGATTCTGGCCCTTGGCGGTTAATCTCTTCAAGTAAATCTCTTAACCATAACGATTCACCGATAACCGCTTTAAAGCCTACAGGCTTACCGGTGACTTTGCGCACTCGATTGACCATGGTCAAAATATCTTTCACTGACTTAATTTCTGGGTGAGCATTGGGACTAATTGAGTCTACACCTACTGGTATACCTCGTATCATAGCAATTTCTTCAGTTACTTTTTTGCCCGGCAATATACCACCCTTACCGGGTTTAGCGCCTTGGCTCATTTTTATTTCAAACATTTTAATTTGTGGCATAGCCGCTAATGCAGCCAACATTTTGTCGCATAACTGTCCGTGCTCATCCCTTACGCCATATTTTGCGGTGCCTATTTGATAAACAATATCTGCACCACTGGCCAAATGATGTTCACTAACACCGCCTTCACCTGTGTTCAACCAGCATCCTGCTTTTGCTGCACCATCTGAAAGTGCTTTGATTGCTGGTGCAGATAAAGCGCCAAAACTCATCGCTGAAATATTAAAAATTGAATCTGTGATGTAAGGCTTTCTACATTGACGACCAAAGGTAATAGAGCTCGCCGGGACTGCGTCTTCTTCCAGGGTCGGAAAAGCACAGTTCATAAACATTATGGTGCCAATGGGTTCAAGATTTCGCGTCGAGCCAAATGCCACGGTACGGTCAACATTTTTTGCTGCACGATAGACCCAGCTGCGCTCAGCTCGATTAAAGGGTAGCTCTTCTCGGTCCATGGCAAAAAAGTATTGTCTAAAAAACTCCCCCTGCTTTTCAAAAAAATATCTAAACCGGCCAATAACGGGATAATTACGCCTTATCGCCTGTTTATTTTGCGTTTTATCTACAATGTACATATAGATTATCGCTAATACGCCTAGCCCCAACAATAATATAAATAGTGCAGAAAGCGTTTCTACATAACCTAGCATGTTATCCATGTTTACCTCGTTAATCTTGTTGGTTTTTTCAGTTGATTTTAATCTAATTTTTTATCAAGAAATTATCGACAAAAAGGTATCAAAAGACTCAAAATATGGCGTTTATTATATCATCATAGACTAATTAATAATGTATCAAAAAAGTACCATGACCTCCTGCAGGTAAATATGCAGGCAGTATAATATTAGCTTCATAAAAATTACTTTAGCAGCAATTATTTTAAATCTGTGGCTTTTTCATGTCAGTTGTTTATGATAAAAATTAAAGAAAATTACAATCATAAATGGGCTTTGGCTTAATAAGGGATATCAATTGCAGAAAACTCAAAATAACCACAATATTATTGCTCGTTATAAACAGAGTAACGCAAGTCTATATATAAAAAAAATATCATATCTTGCTTTAACATTATTATGGGTTGTTTTACCTATCAGTGCTAACAAAAGTCCTTTTATACATATAGTTACCGAACATTTACCTCCATACCAAATAGTGACTCAAAATAAACCACTGTCCGGCTTTGCAGTAGATATAATTAAAGAGACGATGGCACGAAGTCAATATGCCTATTCAATGAAAAATTATCCTTGGGTCCGCTCTTATAATTTAGCCCAAGTAAAAGCTAATCACTGCATATTCTCCCTTGCTCGATTAAAGTCACGAGAAAATATGTTTAAGTGGGTTGGGCCAATATCCAACGTAAACAACACAGCAATGTGGGCACGTAAAGGTCGTCATATTAAAATATCCAACCTAAACGATGCAAAGAAATACATTGTTGCCGTTAATCGAAATGATTTCACTCATATCGGATTAATAGAGCGAGGCTTTAACGAGGGCGAGAACCTCTATGTTTTAGATGACACAAAATCATTGATTAGTTTATTGATGACTCGACCAGAAATAGACCTGATCGTCGCCGATGATACGACAATAAAATTTCGTACTGAATTAGCGGGAGCTAATATAAATGAGCTGCAACGGGTCTATGAAATTAAAGATTTACCACTAAATTTTTTCTTCGCCTGCAGTAAAAAAACTGACGATAACATCATCAAGCATTTATCAAATAAACTACAAAGCCTTTACCAAGATGGTACTTATGATGCTATCTGGGAAAAATGGCGTAACACACTCACCAGCCCTAAGTTATAAATTAGTTTCGATTAAATGATTAATCAAATATTGGCACTATTTTATCGTGCCATTGCCGACATCCTGAAGCTAATAAAGGCCTCAAATGAGGCCTTTATTATTGCTTATCAGTAAAATTTTTATAAGGTAGTTTCAAACAACTTATAAATTCTCCGATATTCATTTAACCAAGAGCTAGGTTGAACAAAACCATGGGGCTCTACCGGATAAATAGCGGTTTCAAAGTCTTGTTTTTCTAACTCAATTAAGCGCTGAACTAAACGCACAGTATCCTGAAAAAACACATTGTCATCGACCATAGGTGCATTAATTAGCAGCGGTTTTTCTAAGCCTTCGGCGAAGTATATGGGTGAGCTACGTTCATAAGCAATGGGATCATCACCCGGCATATTTAAGATGTTAGACGTGTAACCATGATTGTAATAAGCCCAATCCGACACTAAACGCAGCGCTGAACCTGATTGAAATAACTCAGGGTCGGTGAACATTGACATCAAAGTTAAAAAGCCACCGTAAGAGCCGCCATAAGTACCTACACGGTTAGCGTCAACATTGGCATTTTCCACTAACCAATTTACGCCATCACGCATATCTTGCACTTCGGGCTTACCCATATGGCGGTATATTGCTGTACGCCAATCACGGCCATAGCCTTTTGATGCACGGTAATCCATATCGATAACCACATAACCTTGTTGTACTAACATGCTGTGAAACATATATTCACGAAAGTAACCCGACCAACCTAAATGCGAATTTTGCAAATAGCCCGCGCCATGGCTAAACATTACCGCTTTGTTTTTAGCGCTGGTTTTATCGTAACCTTTAGGTAAGTATACTTTTGAATATATGGGCTGTGCTTGATGTGATGACTCGATAGCGACCACATTAGGTGCTGCCCAAGGCATCGCCAGAAACGCTGCTGAAACGGTATGGGTTAATCGCATTGCCTCAGTGTTGTTAGTCATATCTTTAACATAAAGCTCTGGTGGTGAGGTGATTTCTGAATGCTCAATTAGAAGTTTAGCTTCATCAGGGCTTAACGTGTAATTATTCATACCACCTAAATCGGTTAACGCAGTAACTTTACCTGACGCAATATTCACTTTGTAAATTTCATAAATACCTGGGTGTTTTTTATTGGCTTTAAAGTAAATATTTTGTTCATCAGCAGATACTGTTAAGTCGTTAACTTCAAAATTACCTGCCGTTAAGGCTCTTGCTTTGCCATTTAGTGGCTTAAGGTATAAGTGTGCGTAACCACTTTCTTCTGAAAGATAATATAAACTTTCGGCGTTATTTAACCAACCCTGTTCATTAAAGGTGTAATTTATCCAAGCATCATCATGTAAACGGTGTTGAGAAACCAAAGCTTTACGGTCAAAATCAACCGTTGTAATCCAACGGTCTTTGTTATCCCAGGCTTCAAGCATAATAGCGACTTGCTGACCATTATTTTGCCATTGAATAGGCTCCCACGTTTGCATAACATGAATATTACGCGCTGATTTTTCTGATTTATATTTTTTACCTTCACGGGCATAATTTTCTTTACGCACACTAGCTAGCACGTCTTCATCAAAACCCGGTAAGCTGTCATAACTCAACAAGGCTTTTGTGCCTTGGCTTAAATCTAAAATATAAAGCTGTTCAGCATATTGGCGGTTATCAGCAACGCGTGTTCGCACCTTTTTCGCTTTAATATCGCCGTCGTTAGCAATATAGTTAGGCATAATGTCACTGTCTTTACCTGGCGACTTATCCGTTGCCACACTAACCACTAATTTATCGCCGGCCGGTGAAAGACTCGCATGCACAACTTTATTGCCTTTACCGAGGTAAAAATTTGTTTGGGTTACTGTGCTATTTTTTACCCTTAACTGACGTTTTTGCTCGGCACGTAAGTCTTTATTGCGCTCCTGCAGCGCAACATATTCAATCAGTTCATGTTGCTCAGCAGCGATATAGCTTGGTGTATCGAGAACAGGCTTTTCAGCGTCAGTCATTTTTAAATTGGCTAACTCAATAATTTTTTGACTGCTCATATCATGGGCGTAAAAGATATCATCAACGCGATAAGCGATATTACCATTAGTTAAAAACATCGCCGATGATTCAACTGCCGAGGTATAGGTTAACTGCTGCACAGTTTGAGTGGCCAATGCTTTAACAAAAACATTACCTTCAAAGGTGTATACCTCATGCGTACGGCTATTATTTAATACCGCATTAGTGTCAGCAACCACATGCATTTGCGCTAATTTAACTAACTCACCATTACCTTGCGTGCTTAAGTTTTTTTGTACTAAATCACGTAATGGGTTGCCTTGACGCTTTTGCTTATAAAACACAGTTTGGCTATCGTCACCCCAATACCAAGACTCAGGAGAGCGGCCAAACCAATCAGGATTTGACATGATTTTTTCTAAGGTAATCTTTGTTGCACTTGTTACGCCTACAGATGGTTTTGCTAGCACTTCACGGGCAATAACGTCACTAGTGGTAACGTCACTAGCAATAGTAGTCTGACTGTCTAGTACAACCTGTTTTTGCTCTGTCGATACACAGGCGACTAAAGAAAAACTAATAGCAGCGGCAATTAATTGTATTTTCATAATTTATTTATACTTATATAGGGTTGCTTATATTAGGTAGCTTATATTGGCTTATTTATAAGGGCTATTTATCTCAACGTTGGTACAAAGTTCAATGGCACTGAAATGATTAACCTTGCTAATCATTAAGATTCTGCAGCTAGTTATACTAAAAAATAGCTTAATTTTCAATGTCTCTGCCTTATAACACGACCAATAACAAACTTTATACGATGAAAGCCTCTATCAGGTAGAACAACTCAGCAAACAAAGCCATGAGCAACCTTTCTTAAATTATTTTTTGCTGATAAATCACCTTATATTGTGCTCAATGGGATAATTCATCCTTTCAATTGTCCTAAGAAAATTTTGGCTAAAATTTTTTAATCGCGCGCCTCCTATTTTTCTCTGCTATAATCGCGCGCTTTGTTAATGTGACTTTTATTTCTGCAATCGTGCGCTGTGTGAATGTGGTAAATATGACATTTATCATCAAGGTATTTACTTTGTCGGTTAATAGGTCATTGTTAGGCTTTGAAAGTGTGTGATATCACGCTTGTCTCTATTGTAAAAAATTAATTTAGGTAATGTATGAACTTAGCGTCACTCCAGAAAACAACTCCAAAACTATTCGATTACCCTAAGTATTGGGCAGAATGCTATGGAACCGCACCATTTTTGCCGATGTCTCGTCAAGAAATGGAGGTGTTAGGCTGGGATAGTTGCGATATTATTTTAGTGACTGGCGACGCTTATGTTGACCATCCCAGTTTTGGTATGGCCGTTATTGGTCGTATGTTGGAGTCACAAGGCTTTCGCGTCGGCATAATTGCTCAACCTGATTGGCACTCAAAAGACGCCTTTATGCAATTGGGTAAACCTAATTTATTTTTTGGTGTCACCGCCGGCAATATGGATTCAATGATTAACCGCTATACGGCCGAAAGACGTATGCGCCATGACGATGCTTATACCCCAAATGATGAAGGTGGCAAACGTCCCGACCGCGCGGTAACCGCTTATACCCAGAAATGTAAAGAAGCCTATAAGGGCGTACCTATTATTATTGGTGGTATAGAAGCGAGTTTACGCCGAGTTGCTCATTATGATTATTGGTCTGATAAAGTGCGTCAATCGGTATTATTTGATTCCAAAGCTGATCTGTTAATTTACGGTAATGCTGAGCGTCCACTCATAGAGATTGCCCACCGTATTGCCAATGGTGATGATGTTAAAAACATTACCGATGTACGTGGTAGCGCATTTTTAGCAAACCAAGTATTACCCGGCTGGAAAGGCATAGACTCTCGAAGTATTGATAAACCGGGAAAAATAGACCCTATCTATAGCCCATATCAAGACATGACATCGCCTGATTGCGCCACGACATCAGCCGATGCAGCAGCTGCTGCCGCTGAAGACATGGTAAAAAACGCCGCTGAAAAAGATGTAACTAAAACCGCACAACCGATACAATTAAGTGAATTTAGAGCCACTGCACATAAGAATAAATCATGGGAAGATAAGAAAAAACCGTGGGAAACTACGTACATTAACTTACCAACCTTTGAGCAAGTCAGAGACAACAAAACGCTTTATGCGCATGCCTCACGTATTTTTCATCAAGAAGTTAACCCAACATCCGCTAAACCTTTAGTGCAAAAGCATGGTAGCCGACTTATTTGGTTAAACCCGCCAGCTAAACCCTTATCTGAAGCAGAAATGGATGGCGTTTTTGGTTTACCGTATCAACGTGTACCTCATCCTATTTATGGTGATGCTAAAATTCCCGCTTACGACATGATAAAAACGTCAATCAATATTATGCGTGGTTGTTTTGGCGGTTGTACCTTCTGCTCGATTACTGAGCATGAAGGCCGTATTATTCAAAGTCGCTCTGAAGACTCTATTATTGCCGAAATTGAAGATATTAAATTAAAAGTACCTGGTTTTACCGGCGTTATTTCTGATCTTGGCGGACCCACCGCTAACATGTATAAATTAAACTGTAAAAGTGAAAAAGCAGAAGCCACCTGTCGCAAGCCATCATGTGTTTGGCCAACTATTTGCGGCCACTTAGATACCGACCATACCCCGACAATTAATCTATACCGTAGAGCACGGAAAGTTAAAGGTATCAAAAAAATACTTATCGCCTCAGGTGTAAGGTACGACTTAGCTATTCAAGACCCTGAATATGTTAAAGAACTGGCGACTCACCATGTGGGTGGTTATTTAAAAATTGCTCCTGAACATACTGAAGAAGGGCCATTAAATAAAATGATGAAGCCTGGTATGGGCAGCTATAACAAATTTAAAGACATGTTTGATCATTATTCTAAACTTGCGGGTAAAAAGCAGTATTTAATACCCTACTTTATCTCAGCACATCCGGGCACTACTGATTTAGATATGGTCAACCTTGCGCTATGGCTAAAAGAAAACGACTTTAAACTTGATCAAGTACAAAACTTTTATCCATCACCATTAGCAAACGCCACTACGCTTTATCATACTGAAATTGATTCATTGCGTAATGTTAAAAAAGACAGCGCGACCGTATCTGTGCCAAAAGGCACTATTCAGCGTCGTTTGCATAAAGCCATATTGCGTTATCATGATCCTGCAAACTGGGGCATTATTCGTGACGCCTTAACCAAAATGGGTCTAGCAAGAAAACTGATTGGAAGTAAACCCGGTTGTTTAGTGCCTAATGAAAGCAGAAATGAAAGCCAGCAAGCGCACTTTAAAAACAACGGCAAAGGTAAAAATAATGCCCAAGGGAATAAAACCTCACCAGGGCAGGAAAAGCGTTACGGTAAAAAACCCATAACCGCTAAAAAAGCTAAACCTGGCGATAAGGCCAAACAAGGCTTAACGCGTTTTTCTGATAATCAGTTTAACGACAGAAAACCTAAAAAAGGCCAAATAAAAGCAGTATGATGTTGAAATTTATTGTTGTGATTAAGGTCTATTTAGTAGACCTTAATCAGGATAATGACTCACTTGTCTAAACTTTCTAAAGAGGTTGACACACTAGCTAAAGAACAATAATTAGTTCATTACAAATATTATGTTGTTTGTTATGCAACATGCGAACAATGTCCTAGTGTTGTTGAGGAAATAAGAAAGCCTCGAGAAGCAAGTTTAGATTAAATGCGTAATTTCATTTTATTGCTTTAATGATAAGCAGTTATCAAACTACCACAACTCATGTAAAACAAATAAAAAACCTGCACATTCAAGCCTCACTAGAATTCCAAACAACGCCATCATACTGTATAATCTCGCGCATTATTTAAGGTTAAACTTAAATTAAAGTTCAACTTACACTCATCTACACAATCGCTACGGAACTTATATGTTAGCTGCAAACAATATTACCCAACAATTCGGTGCTAAGCCGTTATTTGAAAACATTTCACAAAAATTTGGGGGCGGAAATCGCTATGGTTTAATCGGTGCCAATGGCTGCGGTAAATCAACCTTTATTAAAATTTTAGGTGGTGATTTAGAACAAACATCGGGTAATGTTAATTTAGATCCAAATGAGCGCATTGGTAAACTGCGTCAAGACCAGTTCGGTTTTGAAGCAACATCTGTCGTTGACACCGTTATTATGGGTCATACCAAATTGTGGGCAATAAAAGAACAGCGTGATGAGATTTACGCTTTGCCTGAAATGAGTGAAGCAGATGGTATGCGTGCCGGTGATTTAGAAGCTGAATATGCTGAAATGGATGGTTACAGCGCAGAAAGTCGTGCCGGCGAATTATTAATGGGTGTCGGTATTCCTGTCGATCAACATTATGGTTTAATGAGTGACGTTGCCCCAGGTTGGAAGTTACGTGTGCTATTAGCACAAGCCTTATTTTCTAATCCTGATATTTTATTACTTGATGAGCCAACCAACAACTTGGACATTCACACTATTCAATGGTTAGAAGAGACCTTGAACGCACGTGATTCAACCATGATCATCATCTCGCATGACCGTCACTTTTTAAACAGTGTTTGCACCCACATGGCTGATCTAGATTACGGTGAATTACGGTTATTTCCGGGTAACTATGACGAATATATGTTGGCGTCGACGCAAGCTAGAGCGCAATTAATGTCTGACAACGCCAAGAAAAAAGCACAAATTGGTGAACTACAAGCTTTCGTCGCGCGTTTCTCTGCCAATGCTTCAAAAGCAAAACAAGCAACGTCTCGTGCTAAGAAAATTGATAAAATTCAATTGGCCGATGTAAAAGCATCAAGTCGTGTTAATCCCTTTATTCGCTTTGAACAAGACAAAAAATTATTCCGTAATGCCCTCGTGCTTGAGAGTATGGGCAAAGATTTTGGTGATAATAAGGTTTTAAGCAACCTTAACATGATGATTGAAGTTGGTGAACGTGTCGCCATTATCGGACAAAATGGTGTGGGTAAAACCACATTTTTACGCACTCTAATGGGCGAAGCTGAATATCAGCCGACATCAGGTTTATATACTTGGTCAGAAAACGTTAACATTGGTTACTACGCACAAGACCATAGTTATGAATTTGAAAATGATATGACTTTATTTGAATGGATGAGCCAATGGCGTCAACCTAGCGACGATGAACAAGCTGTTCGGAGTTATTTAGGACGTTTATTATTCTCTGCTGATGACATTAACAAATCAGTAAAAGTACTTTCAGGTGGCGAACAAGGTCGTATGTTGTTTGGTAAAATCATGATGCAACGTCCAAATATTCTCATTATGGATGAACCAACAAACCATATGGATATGGAATCTATCGAGTCATTAAACATGGCCATGGAGCAATATGAAGGCACTATTTTGTTCGTTAGTCATGACCGAGAATTTGTCTCAAGCTTAGCGACTCGTATTATCGAATTAACAACCGGTGGTTACACTGATTTTGCTGGTGGCTACGACGAATATTTAGCGTCACAAGTATAAATTAGTTATCTCGGTAAGCGCACTGTAATAAAGCTATCATGAGTTAATTTTGATAGCTTTATTTTTTATTATTTCAATTGCTATTACGCTATTTTAAGGAGCCATTGTGCTCAGTTATCGCCATGCTTTTCACGCCGGAAATTTTGCTGATGTTTTAAAACATTCAGTATTAACCTTAGTACTGGAGTACATGACCCGCAAAGATAAAGGCTTTTATTATATCGATAGTCATTCGGGCGCTGGCATGTATCAGCTGAGCGACGAATACGCTCAAAAAACTGGTGAATATAAAAACGGTATTGCTAAGTTAATTGAAAACGATGACTTACCCGAAGCCCTGCAGCCGTATATTGATTTAGTCAAAAATTTAAATCAGGAAACTGGAGAACTTACACTCTATCCTGGCTCCCCAGGTATTGCTCGCCAGTTTACTCGTCGACAAGACAGCGCACATTTATTTGAGTTACACCCGACTGATATTGAACACTTAAAAGCATATAGCCAACGGTGGAATAAGTCCCATGTTAAGCAATCTGACGGTTACCAAGGTGTGTTAGGTTTAGTGCCGCCGCCAAACCGTCGTGGTGTAGTATTAATTGACCCACCTTATGAGTTAAAAGAAGATTACTTAAAAGCCGTTCGTACGGTTGTTAATGCTTATAAAAAATTTGCTACTGGCACTTATATTTTATGGTATCCAGTCGTTAAACGTGAACTTGTTGAACAAATGCAGAATGCTTTTATTAAGAGTGAAGTGCGTAACTTAACGCAAGTAGAATATTGCCAAGATGCAGATACTGAAGAATATGGCATGACAGGCACAGGCTTATTTATTGTCAATCCACCATGGCAATTAACTCGCCAGTTAGATGAAATACTCCCCTATTTAAAAACAAAACTTGGCCATACTGAAAGTCAGTATAGTGTTAAGCAATTAATTAACGAATAAGTAAAATAACCTGAGCTTTGGCTAAGTACATTTCAGCCTCCAAAAAGTATATTGCCAAATCTCAGGTCATACAGTACAAAAATCTCATTGCACAACAATACGAGGATCATAAGGGTTAGTTGCACAGCCTTTGACATTTACTTCATAGTAATAGTCACCTGTATTTTTAATTTTACAACGTACTTCACCATCGCGACCTGCTTGATATTCACATCTTTTGAAAGGCGAACCCTCGGTAAAACGAATATCAAAGGCATCACCCGTAGTTGTTTGCCAAGCAATATATTTCTCCTTTTGTGAACAAACACATTCGGGATCATTCTTACAGGGGTTTTTACTCTCTGAATATAACAATGCACAGTTACTTTCATTGACGGAGGGGGTTACCTTTATTGCGCAATGTGTCGAGGGGTCTACATGAATGAGCAATTCTTTATCTTTAGCGCTGTTGCTAGCAGCAAAAGCTGCCAAGGAAGTTGTCGCTATTAAGAGTATTAAACCGCTGATCATTTTTTTCAGTAATTTGATATTTTGGCTATTCATTGAACTTTCCTTATTCAGGTTAATGGATTCAAACAATTTCTTTTAACCAATGTTTATAGTCGTAAAACTGAGGATCCGCCAATAAAAGCTGTCGGGGATAGCCTAAAAAGATAGCTTTTTTAATAAATGGTTTCATGTCGTTAACGTCGAAGCAATTAATCGCTACTATGGCTAAGTCATAATAAATATAGGGATCATGCACGTTATTGTTAAGTACTATTTCTTGGTGTTTCTTTGCTTGGTCACATTGAGTTAATTCAGAGTAATAACGAGATATTTGTGCTTGTAGACTTGGATCCTTATCATTTATAAACGCATTTTTTTGAGCTAAATCAAGTCCCTTTTTGTAAGCCGCTTGAGCCTTGAGTGTGCTATTTTCACTGTACTTAAATGCATCACCCAAATTACCCCAAACGATAGGATCTAATGGGGATAATTCAGCACCTTGTAAATACATTTCTGCAGCATTTTCAAAGCGCTGCATAAAAAACAATACTGTACCTAAATTTGAAAAAGTTAATGCTGTTGGCTTAATTGCCAGTGATTTAGACCAAGCAATATTGGCCTGCTCAAAATTTAGTAGCATGTAATAAACAGCCCCTAAGGCATTATAGGCCATGGCCGTGCTTTTATTGATTAGTATGACTTTATTAAATTGGCTTATTGCATGTTCATAACGGCCCGAGTTAAATAAAAACAAACCGTAATCATAGTAATTTTTCCAATTACCTAGCTCAAGACTAATCGCTTGTTGGTATAAACTTTCAGCCTTATCACTTTGCTCTAATTTTGCATATAAATCAGCTAATGAAATAAAAACTTCACTCGACTCTGGTTTAATTAGTTTTGCTTTGTTTAAGTGTGTTTCAGCTTTTTTATATTGGCCATTAACACGATAAAGTCTACCCAGTGCTAATTCTGATTCAAACGATACTGTCCGATTACTGGCAATTAATTGACAAACATTTAAACCTTTTTCATATTCATTTATATCATTGCTCAGTAAATATTTATCCAAGTAGGTTTGACATAAGGCTGACGAAGCTTGAATAAAATTAGGGTCCAATTGTAAGGCAGTAATAAAGAGTTTTTCAGCTGTGACTAAGCTGTTGATGTCTTTTGAATTTCTGTACTTTTCTTTACCTTGTAAATAAGCATCATAGGCTGAAAAATTCTCTGTTGGCATGGCATTGATGTTGTTCTCTGCGTTATCGCCAACGATAAGCAAACGCAATGCATTAGTAATTTTACGAGACAAGTCACTATAGAGTATAACCAGTTCATCTATTGAGCCTTTAGATTCATCAGACCAAACCTGGAAGCCAGTCACAACATCTATCATGGTAGTGTTAATAATTAATACACTGTTGACCACTTTAGAACGACCTTCTACGATATATTTAACGCCTAAAATATTTTTAATTTCTTCAATGCTTGCTTTAGGTTCTAATGCATTTATAGCCCTTATTGAAGACACCTTAAATACAGCTTTTAATGTTAATAGATTGACTAGCTCTTCTTGCAAACCTGAAACGAAGTATTGAGGATTATTGTCTATACCGGTTGCATGAAAAGGCAAGACAGCAACGGCATTTTCAATCACATTAGCAATGGGCGCTTTGTAGTCAACAATGACATTAAGTGGCTGTAAATTACTTTCACTTTCTATTTTCTCAATAAGATGAGTAGATACGTAATATATAATCAACAACATTATTAATATAAAAAAACTATCGACAGAAAGTTGTTGATAAATAAATCGTTTTTTTTTATTGTTTTCATGAGCAAACTTTTTTCTTATTTTAAATTCTTTATACCACTGAAAACTAATAACGAGAGGAAAGCCAATAACTAAACATAAAGCACCCACCTTACCCCCCCAAGTTGGTACATCAAAAATAGGTAAAATAATTGAGAATACTTGTAATAAAACCCAAGATACCACTAAATATGCGGCACTAGCGTTAATTAAACGACTACTTTTTAATAATGAAAATGACAGTTGCCATTTTTTTTCTGAGCCACTAATTTGGTGTAGCTGATCAGCGGGGAACGGCCAAATACTATTCACTGACTTTGCCACTGTCGGTAAAAGCATACGATAACCTTTGCGAGGAATAGTTTGGATATATGTGGGACATTCTTTGTGATCATCAAGTACATGTCTAATTTCACTGATGACGTGGGTAACATTGGTTTTTGCCGCGTGATTATCACCCCAAGCAAAAACCGAAATTTGCTCTCGCGAGACAATCTCACCATTAGTCGATGATAAATAAAGTAGAACCTCCATCGCTTTAGGTGCTAAATGGTATCGTTGACCATTTCGAATAACGACACCTAAATCAGGTTCAATCACTAGACTACCTAATTGAAAGCCCTGATGTAGCTCTGCATCTACAACAAAGTGCTCCGTAACCTTGTCTAATGAAACTGAAATTTCTGGTTCATTGCTCGCTGACACGTGATGCTAGCCTCACAAAAAAGAGCACAACATGCCTTTAGGCACTCTTTATAAGTTTTAGGGTTTAATCAAAATATAAGTATTGTTGATATTAGAAAAAATAGCGAGTGGTCGCTATGATCAAGTCGCCTCAACGCTCATTTAGTTAAGGTTTTTCTGTGGTTGTTAACAGATGTTTTTTCAAAAAATTTTTAATTATTACAATGGATGACCGGTCATAAATACTTATACCAATCTCATTAATTATCTGATCATTTTTACTGGTTAAAATAACGCAGTAGTTGGCCATTTTTCCTGCGTATAAAGTAAACCACCTAATTAATGAGATTGATATTAAGTGAATTCACAATAAAGCACTATAGAAATAAAAAACCCGCTAGACCTTTTTAATATTGAGGCATAACGGGTTTATAAAAGCTTAATGGTTAAGATAACCGATCGGGATCAATCCACTTCATCGATAGCCGAGTTATCAATATCTTGTGGGGTAACTACTTGCTTACGTTTTAATACCGGTAAGTCACCAGCGTCTTCCGCTAAAAAGGTATCCTTAACAATTTTCTTTGATTTTGGTTTCTTAGCTACTACGACTGGCTTATTGCTATCTTTTGCTTTGCTATCGACTTTCACTTTCTTAGGTTTAATACCTTTGAACTTAGCTTTTAAGCCATCAACAGTATCAAAAGTCAGCTTTTGCTGCAGAAAGCCTTCTACATTTTTAAAGCTTATCCAGTCTTTAGGTCCAACAAATGAAATAGAGTCACCTGTGCTACCTGCGCGGCCAGTGCGACCAATGCGATGAACAAATTCTTCGGTATGCTTTGGCATATCGAAATTAATAACGTGCGAGACATTAATTAAATCTAATCCGCGAGACGCTAAATCAGTTGTGATCAGTATTTTTTGCTGCCCTTTACTGAAACCGTCCATTATTTGATTACGTTGACCTTGGTTTAGCTCACCACTTAACGCAACAGCACTTAAGCCTTGCTCAGTTAATAATGTCGATAACCGATCGGTATCGGCACGGGTCGCAGTAAATATAATTATTTGCTGGTGATCTTCAGTAGCAATAAAGTGCGCCAGTAGCTTTTCTTTATGGCTTAAGTTATCACAAAGATAAAAACGCTTAGTAATGTCTTTATGTTCGGTATAGCCACTGCCGATAGCAACACGCTTTGGCTTTTTCAATAATGCTAAAGCAAAGTCATTAACTTGTGCATGATCTAAAGTCGCAGAAAACAACAGCGTTTGGCGTTTACGATGATCGGCAGCTTTGTTGATTTGTGATAACTGATCGGCAAAACCTAAATCTAACATGCGATCTGCTTCATCAAGGATGAGTAATTCTAAACCACTCAAGTGAAAATGCCCTTGCGAAAGGTGGTCGGCTAAACGCCCTGGTGTAGCAACAATAAAATGAGGTTCTTTTTCTAAAACTTTAACTTGGTCGTTAAAATTTTCACCGCCAAGAATAAGTACCGCTTTAAATGCAGAGCCCGAGGTAAACATTCTTAGCTGAGTAAAGACTTGCTTGGCTAATTCACGAGTTGGCGTTAAAATAAGTACACGTGGATCTCGCTTACTTAAGGCTCTATTTTTTGACAAGCGCTGCATCGCAGGAATAATAAAGGCTAACGTCTTACCTGATCCGGTCTTAGATGAAGCAATCAAGTCATGACCTGCCATGGCGGCAGGAATTGCCTGCTGCTGAATTTCACTAGGCTCACTAAAACCTAAATGTTCCACAGTTGACATTATTTTACTATCCAATCCAAAATCACTAAACTGCAAGCTTACTCTCCACGTTATTTAACTTATATCTGTTAGACAATATCATTGTTACAGACACATAAAACCAAAAATATAATAACGTATTGTAACCTGTAATTGCCGATGTTTAGCCAAACTATTTTGGTTTAAAAAGAATTATTTCTAATCTAGCTAATGGTTGCTGCTTTGTTTGATTTAAATTCACCTATTAATAGCTTATTTACGCTAATTAAATACCAAAGAGTAAATAAACACATAAGTTCAAGCAAAGTTTTATTTACCCTAACTAAAGCAGCAGTATATGCAGGTAAATATATCGGTTGTTTAACAAAACGATTAGAATTAGTTGATACTTAACACGATTACAGGTTATTCAACTGTAAGTCGATTAGCAAAGCCATGATGTTTTATAGCTTAATGGCTCAGCTTGTTAGTAAAGTTAAATAAGGTAGAAGATCCATAGAGGCCTAGTGTGGAATAGCTCAGTAAAATAAATTAACACTGTTGAATAGAAATAAATAAATGAATGCAGATACTCCCTTCTCGCCATACAGAGTTATAAAAGCAATAAAGACAGATAAAAAAGATATATTGCGCTTTTATAAAAATCAGCAATATGCAGCAAGTTTCATCGGACATGATCAATGTTATATTGTTAAAATTGATCAGTGCATTGTAGCCAGTGTAATCATATCAGCCGGTCAAGATCCTGGGGATTTTTGGCTACTACACGGCTTAGTTACCGACAAAGCTCAGCGTGGTAAAAATATCGCAAGCTTAATGCTACATACCATTATTTCTGAAAAAAATGAGCGAAAAAAAGCAAGATATAAGAACCTTATTTGCTTTGCTGATAAAGCATTAAAAGCGTTTTATTCATCAAATCACTTTATTCTTTATAACACCCGTGACGACATAGCTCAGCTACCCGAAGAGTTTCAACAACGATTGATTCGCTATCGAGAGAAACAGAAAAATTTACACTGCTTTCGCTGTAGTGTAAATGATTAAACCGAGCAGCAGTTAATTGCTGCTCTATGCGAATAACCGTATATAAGAACTATTTTACCATTCAAGTCATTTTACTTGCTCTCTGAACTACCTAAAAAATCAGCTTCCTTGAAGATCAGTACAGTTTTAAGATCGCTAAAAATTTGCAATAAAATATTAACTTGATTGTAAAGCCTCTAATGACTACACAAGGTAAGTGCTAGCGCAGACTATTTTTAGCCGCTGTTAGCGTGTTTTTTAATAAACAAGCAATTGTCATTGGTCCTACGCCGCCGGGAACAGGCGTAATAGCGCCACATTTAGCTATAACCGTATCATAATCTACATCGCCAACCAGTTTTGTTTTGCCTTCATCGGTTAAAATTCTATTGATGCCTACATCAATAATAGTAGCCCCTTCTTTAACCCAATCAGCTTTAACAAATTTAGCTATACCAACAGCGGCAACTAAAATGTCAGCTTGCTGACATACTTCTGGTAAATTTATTGTTTTAGAGTGCGCAATGGTTACCGTACAATTTTCTTGCAATAACAACATAGCCACAGGCTTACCAACAATATTAGATCGACCGATAACAACAGCATGCTTACCAGATAAATCATCACCTAAATGTTGTTTTACCAAGATCACACAACCTTGTGGCGTGCAGGGTACTATAGCCTCTGTTTCACCATTGAATAATCGACCAGAATTTATCGCATGAAAACCATCAACATCTTTATTAGGATTAATAGCTGAAATAATAGCACTTTCATCTATGTGTTTTGGTAAAGGTAACTGAACTAGAATGCCATGAACGCTATCATCATTATTTAATTTTTCGAGCTGGCTTAGTAAATACTCCTGAGAAGTATCAAAGGGTAATTTTATCTCATTGGAGATCATACCAATTTCTTGTGTTTGTTTTACTTTATTTTTTACGTAAATATGACTAGCAGGATCTTCACCAACAAGCAGCACGGTTAAACTAGGCTGAATACCATGACATGATTTAAGCTCGTTTATTTCTACCGCTAATTTATCTCGTAATTGTTTAGCTACTAACGTTCCATTAATGTTCATTATTATTGTTCTCATTGGTTAAAGCAAAATAGTACCTTGCAATTAACATCAATTTGATTAATCAAGTCATCTACTTTTTAATGCAAAAAAATGAATAAATACAAGGCATAAAATTTAATAAGTGATACTCATTCCGATAATTAACTGGTCAACCTTACCCAGTCCCTCCGGCATAGAGATAAGACCCGTTCTGTATCAGCTATGAAGTTGTTCCATGCAATAGAGCACTTATCCACTATATCCTCATAATCAGCGAACGAGCAATTCGCTATTTCATTTTGTCTAGTCATGACCAGACTTGTTCAATAGGATTTAACTCTGGTGAATAAGGGGGAATATGTATGATACTCAGATTAATAAAATCTTGATCAAGGTACGCTGATGCCAACTAGCACCATCCATGATAACTACGGCATGCCTACTAGCTTCAGTTGCTTCAGATATAAGCGCTAAATGTGACGTCATTACATTCATAATACTCAAAGGGGCAACGATCGCTTCAGTATTTGTGTTAGTTACGCAAACAACTCCAAATAAATAAGCATAGGTAAATTGTTGTTGCTGTACAACACGAGGTCTCGTTCCTTTTTCTGCCCAAATACGTGTCGTTGTATTTTGTTAGCCAAATCTGGCTTCGTCTTGAAACCACGCATCAACGCGAGCAAGTGGTAAATGACCAGGGATCTTAAGGCTCATTTTTGTTAAGCATTTTTTTAAACGCTTCCTGTGCTTCAACTGATTACTTGGGGTATTTCGACCGAGTTGTTATCCAGCTCAAGTTAAGTCCATACAAGAGGTGATATACGTTATTTTTTTGATAGTTAACGTTGAACTCTGTCTCAATATAAGCTTGAATATCTTTCCCTTGGAGTCTACCACCATTTGGCTTAATAGATGTCGTGGTGACAAAATTTTTAAGCTGAAGTAATTAAAGATCCGTCAGAGCTTTTGGGCGTCCAGTATGTGCTTTTTCCTGAAGTCCTGTTAAACCATTACCCAAATAGGACTTGCTCCACTTATTAGCACTAGTGCGACTCACTTTTAAAAAACTCGCTATTTGTGGTCTGTTTTTACCCGCTTTAAAATGAGATACGGCAGGTAATCGGATCCGTAGTCTACCATTAGTCGTAGTGGCAATAATTTGTGATAAATCTTGAGTCATATTTAGTAATCCTTTATTAAGGATAGTAGATCACAAAATTATCGGAATTGGTCTAGGTTCCTACCGTAAGCATACTAATATTAAGAATTAATTAGTTTTTATATTTAATTTTCATTTTAAGCTTCAGCAGCTACGTAGCTGTCCACATCAGACTTAAGTGATATAAGGCGGCTTTCACCTCATCAGAAATAATGGCTTAAATTTTCGTAACCTTGTTTGATGTGATCAATTAGCAGCTTAATCTTAAGAGGTAAATGCTTAGTGTATGGATATATCGCATAAACCCCAAGCTCTCGAGGTTTGTAATCCGGTAATAGCTCGATTAACAGCCCTTTATTAAGATCTTGATAAACACTGCATTTAGGAATATAAGCAATGCCGTAACCTGCGAGTGCTAAGGTCCGTAATGCTTGAGAGTTATTCGTTGCAAAACTACCTGATATTTTTACTTGCTGCTGATGCTCCCCTTGACTGAAGCGCCACTCATGTGCGCCTTGGTTTTGATAGGTATAAGCGAGACAATTATGCTGAACTAAATCAGCGGGCACTTGAGGTATACCATGTTTTTCAATATATTTTGGCGAACAGCAAACAACCCAGTGTGACGTCATTAACGATTTAGCAATAAGACTTGAATCATCTAATACTCCGGTTCGAATAGCTAAATCGATCCCTTCTTTTATTAAGTCGACGAATTCATTTTCTAAACTCACTTCGATAGAAAGGTCAGGATAACGTTGACCAAACTCAGCAATGCATTCTGTCAAAAACAGTTCACCTGAAATAGTAGGAATTGACATCCGAATATGGCCGCAGACTTTCTCACTAAAGCCTGAAGCTGTGTCCACCGCCTCCGCTGTTATTTGGCTGATCATTTCAGCTTGTTGAACTAGGGCCCGACCCGCTTCGGTTAATGTTAATCTACGTGTGGTTCGATACAACAATTGCACACCCAATTCTTTTTCTAACCGGGCTATATGTTTACTAACAACCGAATTAGTCAAATTATTTGTCTCTGCCACCTTACTGAAGCTACCGAGCTTAACTACCTGAGAAAACAAAATTAAATCATTAGCCAGCATTATTCATCAACTTTTGGAAACAATGTTATTCATTATCTCTATTTATCATAAAAATATAAAGCGTAAACTTTTAATTGCTCAATATAAAAACAAATTAACAGTCGTAATTTCTTGATACAACAGGAGCCATAAATGATTATTTCAGCGCCAACAGATTACCGAAAAGCCGCAAAAGCTAAACTGCCACCTTTCTTATTTGACTATATTGATGGTGGTTCGTATGGAGAGCATACGTTAAGAAAGAACACTGAAGATTTAGCTAATATCGCATTAAAACAACGTGTTTTAAATAATATGTCTGAGCTTGATTTAAGTACTGAAATTTTTGGTGAAAAAATGGCCTTGCCTATCGCCCTTGCACCTGTAGGGCTAACCGGCATGTATGCTCGCCGAGGTGAAGTTCAAGCGGCAAAAGCCGCTGATAACAAAGGGCTACCCTTTATTATGTCTACCGTTTCGGTTTGCCCGATAGAAGAAGTTACGCCAGCCATTAAACGCCCAATGTGGTTTCAGCTTTACGTGCTTAAAGACCGTGGTTTTATGAAAAATGTGCTTGAGCGAGCGAAGGCTGCAGGTGTGACCACTTTGGTTTTTACCGTTGACATGCCCGTTCCTGGAGCCCGTTATCGTGATATGCATTCAGGTATGAGTGGTGCTAATGCCGCTACCCGCCGAATATTTCAATCAATGCTTCATCCACAATGGGCATTTGATGTCGGCGTTTTTGGTAAGCCCCATGATCTAGGCAATATTTCTACATACCGAGGTGAACCCACCAAGTTAGAAGATTACATTGGTTGGTTAGGTGAAAACTTTGATCCATCCATTTCATGGGCAGATATTGAGTGGGTTCGAGAGTTTTGGGATGGTCCTATGGTGATTAAAGGTATCCTTGATCAACAAGATGCTAAAGATGCCGTTAGTTTTGGTGCAGATGGCATTGTAGTTTCTAATCACGGTGGCCGCCAACTAGACGGTGTTTTATCATCAGTAAAAGCACTACCAAAGATTGCTGATGCCGTTAAAGGTGATTTAAAAATATTTGCCGACTCAGGTATTCGCTCTGGTTTAGATGTCGTAAGAATGCTTGCCCTAGGTGCCGACTGTACTTTACTTGGCCGTTCATATATCTATGCTTTGGCTGCTCAAGGCCAGAAAGGGGTTGAAAATTTACTTTCGATCTACGAGAAAGAGATGCAAATTGCCATGGTATTAACCGGTGCCAAATGTATTAATGACCTAACCTATGATTCTTTAGCCAATATGTAGTGGTAACCTATATATGGGTTTTGAAATATAAGCTATTTTTCCGATGCACTAGCCTATGGGTCATTCTATAAGCTAGTTTTTTTAGTCGTATTATCGATAATTGATTCTGTACTTTTCTTTATAGTTTTCTTTATAGTTTTTAACGTTTTTAACGTTTTTAAATTTGGAACCTTAACCAGTATAGGTAAGTTACACAGTGCAATGAGTCATTAGCTATTCAAGATAGTAAATTCAACATTTTTAATAGCTAATAATCTAACGATCTAAGCCATAATCAATGCCGTAACGCATAAGCCCCATCGTTGAGTCTATGCCAAGTTTTTGCTTGATATTACGTTTATGAGTTTCAACGGTACGCACACTAACATTAATTTCTTGGGCTATGCGCTTGTTATTAAGACCTTGAGAAATAAGTCTTAAAACGAGTTGCTCACGTCTAGTAACAATGCCGCGCTGTTCACCTGAAAGTTCTTTTGACAGGATTTCAGTGACCTCTGAGCTGAAATAATTTTTACCTGAAATAACTTTTTTAATCGCTTCTATGAGCTCTTGACCGGGCACATCTTTTAAAATATAACCATCAGCACCATGTCGCATAGCACCTAAAATGTATTCTTTATTATCATGCATACTTAGCATAAGTACTTTGCAATCAATACCTTGTTCTTTAATCAACTCAAGCACATACATACCGTCCATATCAGGCATGTTGATATCCATTAAGACAATATCAAATTCAAGGCGCTTAATAAGTTCCAGCGCTTGTCTGCCATTTTCAGCTTCGCCAACAACGGCTATATCGTCGTCAAGACTTAAGCGATATGTTAGCCCTTCTCTAAAGAGCGGATGATCGTCTACTAATAATACTTTAATCATACTATTCCCCTTTATTTGAATTTTCACTTGTGCTACTTGCATTATATCGAAGTTGCGATTGTGGTAGACGCGCTAGTATTGTGGTGCCATTGTTTTCTGAGTAAACCGTTAAGTTACCTTGATAAAATCTTAATCTCTCATTAATGTTACGCAGACCTATGCCTTGGTGCGCTTTGTTTTTTTTGTCGCTACTTTTATCGTAATCCTGATAATCAAAACCTTGGCCATTATCAATAATTTCTAGTACCAACCAATCAGGGGTCAGCTTTAAACTCAGTGAAACTTTTGAAGCATTGGCATGGCGTTCAATGTTGGTTAACGACTCCTGAGCAATTCGGTATAACGCGGCCTTAACTTCAGTTGATAAAACGTTTCTAATAGATAAACGCTCGACTTTAACATCAATGCCCGTTCGCTGAGAAAAATCTCTAGCGAGCTCTTCTAAGGCTGCGCCTAAACCAAAATCTTCAAGTATCCCTGGATGAAGCTGATGCGAAATAGCGCGAATATCGCCCATTATCTTACAAATAAATTCCATAGCACGATCCATTTCTTTACTGGAATCATCATTGTTTTGCTGCTTTAATTGCGCAGTTTCTAACGAAAATTTAGCGGCTGCGATAGTTTGGCTTATACCATCATGTAGTTCTCGAGAGACGCGTTTACATTCTTCTTCTTGGGTTTGAAAAATACGCTCATTTAATTCACGTAATTTACGGTTGGCTAATTTTTTTTCGCTAAAGCGAATAAACTGTCCTGAAATAAAAATCGCAATAACGGCAAACAAGCCAATAACAAGGGTCATTATAGAGGTATTACGAATATGTTTGCCGATAGAATCATTAAGCAATGCGGTTTCTTGATCAATATCGTCAATATAGACACCCGTGCCAATCATCCACTGCCAATTATCTAATGCGCGTGAATAGCCGATTTTTTTAGCATCGTCACCACCTTTAGAAGGTTGATTAAAAACATAGTTAAGGTAACCGCCTCCTGCTTGTGCTTTTTCAATAAGGCCCTGAATAAGTTTGGTGCCATTTCTATCTTCAAGATCGAGCCAGTTTTTACCTATGCGCCATTCTTGCCCGGCTACCACCAAGGCAGTTCCATCAAAATCATAAGCAAAAAAATAGCCGTCTTCACCAAAACGCATATTAGATAATGTTTGCTTAACTAATGTTTGCGCTTGTTGCACATTTAAATTTTTATCTTGATAAATATGTTCTATCGCACCTTCAGCAATAGTGACATAGTTACGTAATTCGTCTTTACGATGATGAATAACGCTTTGTCGATATTCATCAACGGTTTGTTTAGAAAGCGATTGATATTGCACTTGCGTGACAAAAAACACCCCCAAAAGTGCTAGCACCAACGGGATTATAGTCACCAATTGTAATTTTAAATTTAAATTCACGTATGCCCCTATTACTTTTTAGGTAGTCTACTTCAAGCCGTCACTTTACTGTTGTTGCTTTGTCTACTAAATAAATAATTGACTGATAGTCAATACCTGAATGGTGAGATAAACCTATTTCACAAGTTCTACTATTACTATAACCAGTATTACAATTTTTTGGCACCTGTATTTTTAATGAGGCAAGCGCATTTTCATTCAACTCTGGCGTGGTAAAGCCCTTATCACCCGCAAAGCCGCAGCATTGAATATCTTCAGGTATTATAACCTTAGTACTACAACGCTCGGCAAGTTGTTGCATTTTTACGGCTAAGCCCATTGTTCTGCTAGAACAAGTAACATGCAACATGATTGTTTCATCGAGTGGCGAAAAATCTAAATAATTTATTAATATATCTTCAATAAATCCCACTGGCTCATAGATTGATAAACCACTGACTTTTTCTTTATTTTTTAACAACATTGATTTACACGGGCTAGTATCAATTAAAATAGGATATTTACCTTGTTCACTTAATGCTCTTAACTTATCTAGCAAAGCATTACTCTTCTGATTTGCTTGTGAAAACATGCCTTTACTATTGAATGGCATACCACAACATTCACCCGTAAAATCTGGACTGATGACATCAAATCCTGCTTTTTCAATTAAAGAAAAAGTGACTTCTGTTAACGAACGCTGGTCTGTCGCCGTTATTGCTTGCCCCATACTGCGGCTTGCGCAACTTGGGATGTAAACTACTTTCGGACGTGAAGTTATTTTATTGCTGTCAGCGTTTTTAGGACTACTTATAGGGCTATAGTTGGCTTTTTGCGGTAAATATTTACTCCATAACGGAATTTTATTAAAAGAGAGCTTTCTTATAGTGCCGGTTAGCCCACCCATAACTTTACTACCCACAAGTCGATGGCTAAAACCAGCAACCGCAAGCGAGACACGCGTCATTTTTTCTACCGTAGCAAAATTATTTGCTAAAACCTTAGATACACCTTGATAGCTTGTATTGTTTCGATGACGCAACTCACGAATGAGATCGCCAGTATTAATGCCAACAGGACAGCGCTCTGCGCATAACCCCGTTGCTGCACAAGTTTCTATGCCTAAATAATTAAAATCTTTTTCAAGTTCAGCCAGTAATTCAGGGTTTTCATTGGTGTCAGTAAGGCGTCTAATCTCTCGATAACTCGTGATACGCTGACGCGGGGTAAAACTCAAACCATTTGAAGGACATACTGGCTCACAAAAACCACATTCAATACACTTATCAATAAGCGGATCTGCTGCGGGTAATGCCTTTAAATGCTTAATATGCGCATTAGGATCGTCATTAATGATAACGCCAGGGTTTAACAAGTTTTTAGGATCAAACAATTGCTTTATTTGTTGCATTAACGCCAGCCCTTGCTCACCCCATTCTAACTCGATAAAAGGGGCCATATTGCGTCCTGTACCGTGTTCAGCTTTTAGTGAGCCTTGATAGTCAACCGCAACTAGCTGACAAACATCGTCCATAAATGCCTGATAACGATCTATTTCAGGTTGTGTGCCAAAATTTTGAGTAAAGACAAAATGTAGGTTTCCTTCCAGTGCATGACCAAAAATAATGGCTTCATCATAATGATATTTATCAAAAAGCGCTTGAAGATCAGCAACAGCATTAGCCAGTCTATCAACAGGAAAGGCAACATCTTCAATAATCACTGTCGTGCCATTTTCACGCACGGCACCAACGGCGGGGAAAGTGCCTTTTCTGATGGCCCAAAGCTGAGCGTATTCGCTAGCAATATCGGTGAATTTAATAACATTCGTCTGCTCAAACTCGGCTAATAAAGACTCAAGCGCTATGACCTGTTGACCCAACAGATCAGCATTTGCAGCGCACGTTTCAATCAATAATGCGCCAACATTGTTATCAAGCGTTTTAATAAAGTCAGGTAAACCATTCATATCACTCACCGAAGATAAGGCTCTTCGATCCATTAATTCAACAGCTGAAACATTGGCATTTGCCAATGCTGATACCGCATGACAAGTGGTTTGTATATCAGGGAAAAAGACGATTGATGAGGCGCGGTGTTTATGTTCAATAACTGTGTTGTAGGTGATAGAAGAAATAAAACCTAATGTACCTTCTGAGCCAATCATTAAGTGAGCAAGAATATCGATAGGATCATCAAAATCAATGAGTGAGTTTATGGCGTAGCCTGTGGTGTTTTTTAGCCTATATTTGTGGCTAATTAATTGATGCAAATCTTTATTATTGCGCGTTTTTAATGCCAATATCTTTAGATTTTCTAACAAAGTGATATGTGTTTTTTTAAACTCGGTAATATTATTTTTATCACCCGTATCAAGCACTGCACCATCATGCAAAACCACTCGAATACTATCTAACGTATGATAACTATTTTGTGCTACACCACAACACATGCCACTAGCATTATTAGCGGCAATACCCGCAATTTTACAGGTATTGATAGACGCAGGATCAGGGCCTATTTTTCGGCCATAAGGTAATAGGTATTTGTTAGCATCAGCACCAATAACACCTGGACCTAATTTTATTTTAAGGCCTAAGTCTAAAATTTGATGAGCACGCCAATTTGTGGTTAACATGATGAGAATAGACTCAGATTGTGCTTGCCCTGAAAGGCTAGTGCCCGCGGCTCTAAATGTTACCGGAAGGTTATCTAGCGCGGCTTTATTTAATACCTCCACTACCTCTTCTTCACTATCAAGCATAAGTACCAACTGTGGTACTAATCGATAAAAACTAGCATCTACGCCATAGGCAATACGTTTTGAATAGTCAGTTGCTATTCTATCTGTGGGCAAAAATTGAGTTAATTTGTTAGCAAATTCTTGATACTTAGTTAATAACATTTGTAGCCCTGTGTTTAACAAATAAAAACCCTTTTAGAGCCCCTATTCAATATTTAAAAAAAACGGTTCACCCTTACGGTACAAACACCGTTGCTTGGCTATTATCAAGCCAAACAAGGGTCAGATTTCATAAACTCTACAATATAATGGTAAATTTACTCACCACCAATTTTAGTGATTAACCGGCCATTAATGGATCAGTAACGTTTAATATAAACATAGCAAATAAGCCAAGTAATCCAACAGCAAAAACATAATACAGTGTTGGTAAGATGGTACGTCGTATTGTTTTACCTTCTTGCCCTAGCAACCCCACTGTGGCTGAGGCGGCAACAACATTATGAATAGCAATCATATTTCCTGCTGCAGCGCCAATAGCTTGTAGTGCAACCATTAATGCGCCTGATACAGATAATGCACTTGCAACTTCATATTGGAATTGACTTAACATCATATTACTTACCGTATTAGAGCCAGCAATAAAGGCCCCTAAGGCACCGATAGTTGGAGCAAATAATGGGTATAGATCACCAAAGGTTTGTGCAACAAAACTTGCCATAGCCACTGGCATTGCCGCTAAATCAGCACCATTCACGCCTGAGTTAATTAAAATCCTAACCATTGGAATAGTGAAAACTAGAACAAAACTTGCACCCACTAAGGTATGACTCGCTTGCTTAGCCGCACTAACCACTTGCTTAAATTGCATTTTATGTAAAAACAACGTTAGCAATACGACAAAGAATAAAATGCCCCCAGGTAAGTACAGCGGCTGTACACTTGCACTTATACCTGTTTCACCAAGGATATTACTAAAACCAAATGACACACTTTGCAGTATGGCTTTAAAATCACTAGAAACACGACTAAGCACTAAAATAATGGCCACTAATAAGTAAGGTAGCCAAGCGCTAAACAATGACATACTCTTTTTAGATTGAGATGTTTTTTGCTCAAATTGCAGACTACCTAACCAGTGGCTTGGCCATAAAGTTCTTGGGGCAAAATCCCAAGTTTGCTTAGGCATTAAAAATCCAGCTTTTGCTGCTGGCACAACAATAATTAAGCCAACAAGTGCACCGATAAGTGATGGGAATTCAGCACCTAAGAAAATACCCGTTAAAGCATATGGAACGGTAAAAGCAACACCAGCAAAAATAGCGAATGGCGCAACACTTAACCCTTCTTTCCAACGCTTATTTTGACCAAAGAAACGCGTCATCATCACAACCATAAGTAGGGGCATAAACGTACCAACAATAGCGTGACCAATAGCAACTTCTGAGGTTATAAGCTGTAAAAACTGTTCCCAACTACTGCCTTGTGCAATTAGTTGTTCACTCATATTAGCTTTATCTAATCCGCTAGTTACACCAATAATGATTGGCGTTCCAACAGCACCAAACGATACCGGCGTTGATTGAATCATCATGCCTATCATAACCGCGGCAATGGCAGGAAAACCAATAGCAACTAATAATGGCGCTGCAATAGCCGCAGGGGTACCAAAGCCTGAAGCCCCTTCAATGAAGCTCCCAAATAACCAAGCAATGATAATGGCTTGAATACGGCGATCTGGGCTTATATCTGTAAAACAAGATCTAATCCGAGTAATAGCCCCTGAATGTTGCAAAGTATTTAACAGCATAATGGCGCCAAAAATAATCCACAATACAGAAACGGTGACTAATAAACCTTGAATTGAACTGGCTAATACACGATTAACACTCATTTCCCAGGCAAAAATAGCTATAGCAGCAGTGGTAAAATAGACAACAGGCATAGCTCGTTTGGCAGACCATTGTAGGCCAACAAGTAGTAATGCCGATAAGGCGATAGGGATAAAAGCAAGTAGTGCTTGCATTGTAATTGACATAATAATTGACTCTATTTATTCACTACTCAATAGTGAGTAATGATCAGTTTTACAAAGTAATTGACTAAACTAATGAAAATATTGTTTTTGGAAAGAATATTTATCTATTGGTAGTGAAAATAGATAAACATAAACTGCCAATGCACTTGATTTTATTTTTTGTTATTTCAATAAAATCTTTAAATACAACATCAAGTTCTTCCTATGTCTTATATTATTGTATTAATAAAAAAATAAAATCGGGGAATGCACTTACTTTTTCTACGTGTTTACACTTAGTTTTGATGCTACTAACCAGTATATTGGTGGGGTATTGATTTGACGAAATGGCTTTTACAGAAAAACGCTGCTCTTTGACAGTGTAAGAATAACTTAAATAAAGCACATAAAATAAATGGCTTAGACACTTGTTAAATTACTTACCCTAATGAAAAGTTAAATGTTTGTACACTGAGCTAACTTATAGGGGCAGGAGTTGATTTAAATCGAAATGCATTAATTATCAACGAATTAATGCAGCTACTAACCTTGTTACGTTAAAGTAACAAGGTTAGTTCAATCTCTATTTTTGGAGGCTATCGATAGTTGCTCTAAATTAACACAATCAGTTATTTGAATAAGTGACTCAAAGTTACCATGCCAGATTGTAATATAAATACCCTCTTCAGGTTTTCCAATTTGCGGCATATCTTGACTCTTATCTCTCATGGTTCGAATTTACCTACTCAAAGTCAATTTTATTTTCTTTGCACCAAAACTCAACAAACTCTCGCAACTTTTGACCTCGGTATTTATACCATTCATCTGCCAATCCAAGCTTTTCTAGCACAGTTTTAAACCGCCGGAATGCACCTTTACCATGTATCGATTGGGATAACATTTCTGATTGCTTAGGAATAACCACTCGAGCGATAAATTTTTCTATGATGCGGTACTCATTAAAATCGTATTTTTCAGGCAAAGACAAATAGTCATCCTGGTTTTCTAAATAATATTTAGCACTAGCAACAGCTTCACAATACCACTCTGCAGAATCAGACAAATCTACATTGTTTTCTGCTGCTCGAAGCTCCTCATCAGTGAACATACAGACCTGTTCCGTCTTAGTGTTTAAAAATGACTCGCTCATATCACTATCAAAATCTACAGCGTCAATGATATCGTCTATTTTTACTTTCATGCAGATTACTCACCGATTCGCTGTAAATTCTAAAGCCCTGTTAAGGGGAAAACTGTAGTTAGCTAAAGTAAGCAAAGAAGGAGCAAAAGCCAACTGTTTTTTGTCCCTGTTTAATTTCTTATTAAGTATACAGTGCCTCCAAACTAAGAAAGTACTGTAGCTAATATAATAACCATAACTATGAGCATAATAATAACTAAATGTTTGAAATTACTGCTACCCAGAACCTTTAAACTTTTCTTCATGTGATTGCACATCGTAGGCGTGAATTTTATGCCGCAATGCCGACAGAAATTATCACCGAATGAAACCTTTTTAGTACAATCTGGACAATTATATATTGCAGAGTGGAATCGCTCCCCTGAGCCAGTATCAATCCAATCGAAATCGTTCATGCTTTCTCCGTACACCTAATCCCTGCCACACCAAAAAACTAAGAGTGTAGCGAGTGGCTATTCTAAGTGCTGGCGTTTTTTCTGTGGCACGGATTAACTTACATCCTGACTTCTTTGCAAGGCTAATGCGGATAATGCAAGGTCACCCAGCGCGTGGCCACGGAATATAAATGCAGTTCGTTCACTATCACTCTCGCGCCCGCTAAACTGACCCAAAACCAGTCCAGACAAGTCACCCGTTATATATTCAGATGGAGCCAATTTATTCGGTAGCGATGCTTCCTGTTTCAAGTCGTCAATGACGATTCGATTAATAGCAGAGAACTGTTCTTTATCCCAAGGAGCACCGAGGTCAGTAATAGCTGAGAATGATCCGGGCTTTAAGCAGTTTGCATCCAGAAACGGCACTAAGCCAGCTGAGTAGGTAACGGAACTCACAATTAAGTCTGCACCTTTTATCGCCTCTTCGCCTGTCGCACATCGTGTAGGTTTAAGCGACATGCTTTCGGCTAATTCGCAGAGGCTATCCATGTTGGCTTGGCCTCGACCGAATACTCGAACCTTCTCAAGAGGAAACATATCAGCAAAAGCCCTCAAATGGCTTTTAGCTTGCACCCCGCAGCCAATAAAAGCAGCGACAGTTGAATCTTTTCGGGCCATATGTTTTGCGGCGACTGCACTCAATCCAGCAGTTCGCACAGCGGTTATCCAATTTCCATCGAGAATCGCAACGGGAAGACCTGTTTCACTATCCAGCATTGTTACTAACCCGTTTATTTGAGGCAGATTCTTCTCAGAATTACGAGGATTTAATATTACGGTCTTAACAGCCAGATATGGTGGATCATCGGCCGCTGCTAATGCGGCCATCATGTATCGGCCATCCTCGGGTAATATCACGGCTTTTGGTGCACTCCATGCCGACTTCTTTTCACAGCCAATAATTAATTTTTCGATACTATGAATCACATCGGTAGTTGAAATATTTAGTCCGGAGAGCATCTCTTCTGATAGGTAAGGAATAGATTTATTTGTATTCATAGCGATTGATTTCCTGTTTCTTACGGAATTTCAGGTGGTTGTGCAATATAACGAGGCTGTAGAATAACTCGTTTATGATGAATTGCCCTATAAAATAGGGTACTAAATGCATTATCTGTATCGAGTTAATTGTCTACGGTTCGATACAGGAGTACAAAATATTAGTCGTTTTGGCTGAATTAGTTATTCTACAGCCTCAACGCCCTATTAATGGGCAAAAAATTGTTGGCTAAAATGTTGAGGAACGAAAACAGCCAACTGTTTTTTGTCCTTATTAATTAGCTTGTTAGGTACCGAAGTACACTTTAGCTTTATTATATTTAAATAAGTAAACAATAAGCAAGCATGGAACTATTAAAGCAAAAGGTAAATAGATAAAACTATCGCCATTAGCGTTTGGAATGACAAAAGTTGCTAAAATAACAAAAGCATAAAACTGGCGGCAATATTGCCATTTTTTAATAAGTAAAATAGCGCTAGTAGGAAAAAACAACCCTATTAAAATTAAGTGAACACCCAAATCATTTTGCCATATTTCATTAAACTCCATTGACTGCCCTTTGTAGGAAAAATTTACATCAAAGCCAGGTATTACAGCCGATAGGAAAAACAAAAAGCAAAATAATCCGTGTGCTGTTATGAATTTCAATATTAGAGGCATAGATTTGAAATCTTCGACCACGATTAGGTATCTAGACACAATGACTCCCCACAAGGTGCTAGCCTCTAAACGTGGGTTAGTTTTACAAACCAGCGCCATAATTAGTGTGTCAAACAACTAAAAACAGAGGCTAGCATGATAAAACATAACATACTTT